>DASYAJ010000591.1:0-3474 GCA_036501405.1 Kapaibacterium sp. (SeqCode) | reverse complement strand
TTCAATGTTCTTAAATAATACTTCATCTGATATGAAATTTGATGGTTTTATCCCAGCTGTAATTAGGGTTTGGCCCCAACCTCCAAATCTATTTCTAAAAATAGCGGATGCAAATTTACCATTTTCGTCATAGATGCTTCTCGAAAAATTTTCTCCGAAAGCCAGGGCAACTTTGCGAAGGTCAGCCAGAAGCTCTTCGTCAGAATATTTTTCCTGTTTATTGTTTGTCAGTTCAAACTTCATTATCCATACAAATTAATTGCTCACATTTTAGTTTCGCGGGAACAACGTCATCAAATTCCTCAACCCTCACATATGGGGAAGAGGATGAGTGCAAGAAGCCGTTTCGAGAACATGGTTAGGTTGAAAAACAGCGCGCTGCGGCATTCGTGCCCGCGTGCAAAGGCAAATCGAAATGCCTACCTGGCCATGTCTGGCCAGCGTTTTTGAGATAAAGGAGCAGCGAATTTATTTCTTCTGCTTATCGTTTTAGACGTTCTAACAGAGAATTTATGCTCAGTAACTACATCCCCATCGTACTGATGTTCTTGGTCGCCACCGGCTTTGGCGTCCTGATGGTCAATCTCAGTAAGTGGCTTGGCCCGAAACGGCCGAACGCGAACAAGCTCTCGGTCTACGAATCGGGAATGCTTCCCATCGGCACCACGCGCGAACGAGTTTCGGTGAAGTATTATGTCGTCGGGATGCTCTTCATCATCTTCGACATCGAACTCGTCTTTCTCTATCCCTGGGCGGTGATTTTCAAAAGCCTCGGAGCTTATGCGGTGATCGAAATGTTTATCTTTATCGCGCTACTTTTCATCGGGTACATTTATATCCTGAAAAAGGGCGCGTTGGAATGGGATTAATTTTATGGAACTGAACGACGCATTACAATCGGATGGATTCGTTACGAGTAAAATCGATGACCTCATCAACTGGGCACGGCGCAATGCCGTGTGGCCGATGCCGCTCGGCATTTCCTGCTGTGCAATCGAAATGATGGCCTTTGCCGGTCCGCGCTACGATGTATCGCGGTTCGGCTCGGAGGTCTTTCGCTTTTCGCCGCGCCAATCGGATTTGCTGATCGTCGCGGGAACGGTTACCTACAAAATGGCGAAAGTCGTCCGCAAAATTTACGATCAAATGCCCGATCCGAAATACGTGATCGCCATGGGCGTTTGCACCGTGAGCGGCGGCATTTATCGGACCTATTCGGTCGTGCAGGGCATCAACCAATTTTTGCCGGTCGATCTCTATGTCGTCGGTTGCCCGCCTCGCCCCGATTCGCTGCTCAAGGGACTGATGATGATTCAGGAAAATATCAAGAACGATCGTCCGATCGCGAAGGGAACGGTGATCGGCGGAGACCCGGAACCGCTCGAAATCGCGATTCCCTTGATTGAAAAGCCGGCAAACCAGATCGACTCGCGCAAACCCGGTTCCCGTATCTACATGAATTAAATGTTCACATTCGAGCAATTACAGGAAAAAAATCCCACCCTTCACTTCGAGAAAGTCGATGTCGGGGGCGATCAGGGCGCGATTGTTTCGCGGAACGATATTCTCGCGATCGCCGAGCGATTGAAATCGGAATTCGGGTTCCAGCAACTCCTCGATGCTCTCGCGCACGACCGGAACGAAAAGAAAGACCGCTTCGAAGTGACCTACAACATTCGCAATCACAAAACGATGCAGCGGATTTTTTTGAAAGTCCGTTGCGATGAGCGCGATCCGCACGTTCCATCGCTCGTTTCGGTCTGGACCGGCGCAAACTGGCATGAACGCGAAGCCTACGATATGATCGGCGTCGAGTTCGATAATCATCCCGATTTGCGCCGAATGTACATGCCGGAAGAATTCGAATACTTCCCACTCCGCAAGGATTTCCCCCTCATGGGCGTGCCGGGATCGATTCCGCTTCCGCACCACGAGGACGCCGACCCACGATTCGATGTGGCGAAGAGGGGGGAATAACACGATTTTTCTATGGCTTTAATCGAAAACGAACTTATTAAAGAACGGCCGGCGCTTTCCGAAACCGGGCCGCGCCAGAAAATTGTCGAAGCACTGATGTCGAAGGATTCGACCGTTACGCTCGATCCGCTCGAACACGAAATGGTGCTGAATCTCGGCCCGCAGCATCCCGCCACACACGGCGTGCTGCGTGTACTGCTGCGGCTCGATGGCGAAACGATCATCTCCGCCGAATCGGAACTCGGTTATCTTCATCGCGGCTACGAAAAGCTCGCGGAGAATATGACCTATCATGAGTACATCCCGCACACCGATCGGCTCGATTACATCGCACCGCTCTCGAATAATGTGGCCTATGTCTCGGCCGTCGAAAAACTGCTGAAGCTCGAAGTTCCCAAACGCGGTCAGTATATTCGTGTGATTTGCTGCGAGCTGGCACGCATCTCTTCGCATTTCATGGCGCTCGGTGCGCTCGCGATGGATGTGGGCGCGCTCACCGTCTTCGTATGGGCATTGCGCGAGCGCGAAAAATTGTACGATATTTTCGATGTGCTCACCGGCGTTCGATTTACCGTAAGCTATATGCGCATCGGTGGGATGGCGCAGGACATCGCGGACGATTCGATCACGATGATCCGCGCATTTCTCGATGGATTGGACGATGCCGTGGGCGATATTGCTGCTCTTCTTCACAAGAATAGAATTTTTCTCGAACGTACGTCCGGTATTGGAATCATGTCTGCCGATGAAGCTTTGGAACTCGGTTGGACCGGCCCAAATCTTCGCGGTTCTGGAATTGCCGCCGATTTGCGGCGCGATAATCCCTATCTCGTCTATAACGAACTCGATTTCGATGTGATTACTCGCACCGAAGGCGACGTGCTTGCACGCTATCTCTGCCGCTTCGATGAGATCAAGCAATCGGCGAAGATCATTCACCAATGTCTCGATAAACTTCCCGGCGGTGATTTTATGGCGCGCGATGCCAAGCGCGTCATCCCGAAAAAAGGCGAAATCTATAGTTCCATGGAAGAACTCATCAACGATTTCATGCTCGTAAATTTCGGTCAGGCCGCGCCGGTGGGCGAAGTCTATTCCGGTATCGAGGCACCGAAGGGGGAACTCGGATGGTATCTCATCTCGAACGGCACCGGGTTCCCGTGGCGCTCGAAAATCCGAAGCCCAAGCTTCGTCAATCTGCAAGGCCTCTCGCGCCTACTCGAAGGCTGCATGTTTTCGGACATCGTCGCCATCATCGGCTCGATCGATCCGATCATGGGGGAAGCGGATAAGTAATATTTTCAACAGATCTTAGGCAATGATTTGATAAAAATGTTGATTCGCGCTATCATTGCTATTGCATCGCTCGGGCTACTCATCGCGATATGCTGTCTAATTCCTCATACGATGGAAGGCGGTTTGATTCGCTTGCCAGTGGAAATCCTCGCAATAGGGTTGTGCATTCGCTTCCCCGTTGTTTGGTTCCGAAAATATCCT
>DASYAJ010000590.1:0-2874 GCA_036501405.1 Kapaibacterium sp. (SeqCode) | reverse complement strand
AAGGCATAAGAGTTACTTCCTCTTTCAAAAAGAAGTCTTTTCTCAAAGCGGATGATCAAGTCATCCGTCTCATCTTGACCTCCTACAGTCACATAAAGAACAGGGCGAGAGAACAGAAAGGCGAGTACTTTAGGTAGTATTCGCCTTTCATATTTTAAATAAGTTTAAAACGGTTCGCATTCAAGATTCGAGCGGTTTAGCGAGAATCGAAGGTCTTCGGATTTGCGATCGGCATCGGGCCGGTGAGGAGGACTCCGTCCATTCCATCGCCATTGATGCTTTTGTTCAGCAGGACGCGGAATGTTCCCGATATTTTCGTTCCAATCTTGCGATAGGCGGCATCCGGCGTTTTTCGGAACTCATAACGCTCACCTTTGGCGGTCAAAAGATACCAAATCCCTGCCTTATTCCGATGCACCGTTCCCGCGAATGCTTTTTGCATGATCGGAAGATCGACCGGATGTCGCACGGAATCGATCCGTTGCAGCACATGCACGATTTCGCCGATCATGCAGATCGAGGCCGCATTATGGGCTGGTTCCACGCTCAGCGTGACGAATTGTTCTTCGATGTGAAGCGGATTTACGATATCGGAATCGCCCACCAGTTCGTACTTCTTGCTGCAATTGGCCAGCATATACCAGCATCCGCCTTCGAGCGTCGTTTGGTGCATGATTCCGGAAAGCCTCACTGGCTGCGCGGAACTCATTTGAGAACAGAAACTCAGGATCGAAAAGAGAATGATTTTCATAAGGACTGATACGGGAAAAGTGTGCGGAATGTGACAGGTGAACTTCCATGCCCAAACTTTTGTAACTTTACTCCTAAACCAAATGCTCATGCCACTCGAAAAATTCTTCGCTGAACTTCCTCCGGTTTCGGACTGGAGCGAGCGCGTTTATACGCGTCCCGAATTTCTCTATTCCGATGAACTCAATGCCGCTGCGGAACTTCTCGACCGTAATATCGCAGAAGGCCGAGCCGCCAGACCTGCGATTTTCTATAAAGATCAAGTCATTTCTTATGGCGAGTTGCTCGACACCGTCAATAAAATGGGAAATGCGTTGAAGAAACTGGGTATCCAGCCTGGCGATCGGATTCTGATGCGGTTCCCCAATACGCCGACCGCCGTTGCCGTCTGGCTCGCGTCGCTGAAAGTGGGCGGTGTGGCAGTGATGGTAATGACGATGCTCCGCAGCCGCGAAATAAGTTACCGCACAAACGATGCTGGCTGCTCTCTCGTCCTGGTCGATGCCGCACATGTCGAGGAAATCCAGAAAGCGGAACCGGCAATGGAAACGGTTCGCAAAATTTTGGTGACAGATGGCGAGCATCCTGTTTATGAATCGTTCGAATCGTATTGGCAAGGAGAACCCATCACGCTCGCGCCGGCCCGACTTTCGCGTCACGACCTTGCGCTTATCGGTTATACGTCCGGTTCTACCGGCGAGGCGAAGGGAACGGTTCACTTCCAGGACGATGTCCTCGCTATTGCCGATGGCTATGCGCGCAATATCTTGCGACCGACCGAAAACGATATTTTCACCGGCCATCCGCCGCTTGCCTTTACGTTCGGGCTTGGTGGATTGCTCGTGTTTCCCTTCCGCTTCGGCGCAAGCGTTGTTCTGCTCGATCAGTTCACGCCGGAGAACATGCTGAAGACAATCGCAAATTATAAAGCGACGATCGCCTTCTGCGCGCCGACTTGCTACAACATGATGATGCGGCTCGACGAGCAGGGTACGTATGACCTTTCTCATCTCCGCATTGGCGTCAGCGCCGGAGAAACATTGCCGAAAGCGATTTATGAAAAATGGAAAGCAAAATACGGTGTCGATTTGCTGGATGGAATTGGTTCCACAGAGATGCTTCATATTTTTGTGACAAACCGTCCGGGGGATGTACGGGGAGGCTCGACTGGGAAAGCGGTTCCCGGTTACGAAGCAAAGATTATTGACGAGCAAGGCAATACATTGCCACCCAATACGCCTGGCCTTATTGCGGTCAAAGGACCAACAGGCTGCCGCTATTGGAAAAAACCGGAGCGCCAAAAAGGTTATGTTGCCGCTGGATGGAACGTTCCCGGTGATGTGTTCCTGCAAGATGAGGAAGGATATTTCTATTATCAGTGCCGGAACGACGATTTGATTATCACGGGTGGCTACAATGTCTCGCCGCCGGAACTCGAAGCGGTGCTGAACGAACATCCGAGCGTGAAGGAATGCGCCATCGTTCCCAAACCGGACGATCTCCGAGGATCTATCGTGAAAGCCTATATCGTGCTCAAACCGGGTGAGCAACCGAGTGACCATCTCGCAAAGAACATTCAGGACTTCATCAAGCGGGAACTTGCACCCTATAAATATCCGCGAGAAATCGAGTTTATCGATGCACTCCCGCGGACCGACACCGGAAAAGTGCAGCGATACGTTCTTCGCGAACGTGCGAAGCAGATGGCAGCTTGAAGAATACTATCGTTCCAAAAGCTCGGGAAGGAATAAAACCGATTTCGTTATAATTCCATTCGGTGTTACGATGCGAAGATAACGGATTCCAGCTCCGCGATTGCCGGAGAGATCAATGTCGGTCTGCTGGATACCCGATACGCCCGATGCGAACGCAATCGGCTGCTGCTGAAGCTTTTCTCCCAGCTCGTTATACACTTCGATGTAACTATCATTCCCGTACGTTGTCGGAACGAATAGACCGATGTGTACCACACCAGATGTTGGGTTCGGATAGATTCCTTCGACGGCAAACGTGCCCAACACTGCTTCCGAAAGCAGCGTATCGCCGCAAGCCGTATTGAACATAAAAAGTGCGGCGCTATCCGGAACGATGTGGGATGAGAGGCAGGCATCGGAACCATTCTTG
>DASYAJ010000589.1:0-11189 GCA_036501405.1 Kapaibacterium sp. (SeqCode) | reverse complement strand
TCCGTCCTTCTTACTTCTTACCTCTTACTTCGAACCTCTAAGCTTACCTGGAAATCAACCCTTCCGCTCGTCCGAGACGGTCAGCTTGTGCCGCCCTTTGGCGCGACGGTTGGCGAGGACGCGGCGGCCGTTCTTCGTGGCCATGCGCGAGCGAAATCCATGTTTATTTGCGCGCTTCCGGCGGCTCGGTTGGTAGGTGCGTTTCATTGTCGGGCCGCTAACAGGTATGTGGGCCGGATGGTTCTACTTTTTAGCGTTTTCACCAGTGCGTGTGTGCGAAAACAAATTTTTATAGTGTGTGTTCAATGCGTTTACATGAACCGAATCGGTTTGTTCATGACAATAAGCACCTTTTCTCTTAGCCGTTCCCAGATTTTTTAAAATCTTCCAAGAATCTAATCCGCATTAATACCACGAATCACGGTTAGTGCTAGATGATTAATTTCACCGACGCCCCCAGAACATCGTTCCACAACCCGCGCGAAATAAACGCCGTCCGGCAGCTTGGAGCAATCGAAGGTGCAGCAGAGACCCTTGTGGAATTGAACCCTCTGCGTCAAATCGAATACCCGTCGTCTCATAGGAATAAGTATCTGTCAGGGTAAGAATCACAGCGAAAAACAAAGCTTGAGTATTTCAGGTGATCTAAACGGGAAAGAAATGGAAGAAATTATTGTTATCTTTCGATGATAATACGTGACAATGTCTCGCCACAAAAAGTCATAGATGCTCTCAGGAAAAGAACAAATATCGAGTGGGATCCTATTGGCCGCCGTGCTGCTCCTGTGCGCGTGGAACGTAGTTTATGCACAGCATCCTACTCCTCTTTCATCGCCATCGGAGGAAACCGCAACCTACCTTTTTGCTTCCATTGGCGGTTTTATTCCAACTTCGGAGGGATACCGCCTGAATTTTTCGAATCGGTTTCTTGGGCTTCCCATCGAGATTAGCGGCGGACTGATGGTGCCCATCGGCACGAATCTTTTCCTGCCGATTACCGTCCGATACGATCGTCGCGTTGCGGATTTTGTCACGGCATCCGAAGTAGATGTTACCTCGATCGAACCGGGCATCCGCTATTTTTTCGGAGATGCGAATCTGAAGGAATTTCGGCTCTTTATTGAAGGGGAACTCATTCTCGCCGATGCATCGATGACGGGCATGTACGATGTCACCGGCGTCGATAACACGGGGCAGGTCATTGCAGAAGGAACGGCACGGACACAGCACGATTATTACAACGTTGGCGCCGGACTCGATCTCGGCATATCCTATCCGCTCAGTGCAACCACGGCGCTCGATGCTTCGGTGCATTATGCGTTTTTTGTTGCGAGCACGATTGCCAGCGGTGGCCTCGGGGATATTGGCGGCGTATCGATCGCTGCAGGATACCGTTTGGGATTTTAAGATGACACGGATTGCTTTCGTTCTCGCGATTTTTTTTCTGATCGGCTGTTCGACCGATGCGGTCCAGACCGGCTCGATCCGTTTGAACTTTTCGCTCAAATCTTCGCAGCCCACCTCCGATTCGCTCTATCCCGTTTACCCGAATCCCTTCAACCGTGTCATCGGCGATACAGCGATCCTGATTCAGTTTGCGATTCGCGACACTGGCACCGCGAATGTACTCGTTCAAAATGCATTCGGCGATCTAATTGCAAACTATTACGATTCAGTCGTACCCGCGGGTATCTATCTCGGAACGTGGTATCCTGAGGCAAGCGATGGCTCGCGACTTTCGAACGGAATTTATTACGTTACACTTCAAAACGGCGCGTTTATCGATTCGCGTTTGGTAAACATTCAGGAAAATGAATGATACTCGAAACACCTCTCTACTGACTATGCGAGCTCGGACGGTTTGCTTCTTGCTACTTTCGATCGTTTGCTTCGATTGCGCTGCGCGGGCGCAATCGCCCATGGATATTCTTTTTCACAAGGCGCAGCCGCTTGGTTCGGTACAGCTTTCGTTCCCGGGCCCGGCAGGGGGGTACACCTTCCTGCATATCCCAACAGAAGAAACTCGCGAGGCCTGGCATGGAAAATTTACACACGATACACTCGTGGAAGACCATGCATATCTTCTGGATCTGAACGTCTCTGGCGATGGACTCTATCTCGCGCCCGACACCATGCTTTCGTTTTCGAGCACTACGCCATTTGTGTTCAAGCTGCAGAACGGCCACGCCATTCACGCGAACATGACGCCCGGCCACTCCCACGAAGACATGCGCCGATACGATACCTCCTTCAATGGAACGATTGGCTACGGACTCATCAAAGAATTTGTGACCGCATTCGATTTCAGAAAAAACACGCTCACTTTTTATCCGCTCTATTCGCTCGATTCTATTCCGGACTCCGATACGAACGTCCTGCAGCTTCCGATTATCGACGATGCAAAAATCACCTATTGCGGATGCAACCAGCCAACGATCTGGCTCGATGTCAATGCGCCGCCCTTTCCGCGTGGACATGTCAACCTTGCCTTTCAAGATCCTCAATCGGAAATCTTCCGGCCCGCGCTCGATTCCGCGACCGGCCTAAACGTCGATCTTGCACATCGGAAGGATTCCCTGGCCGGACTCAAGCGGCCCATCGGCATTCACATTACCCATTTCTTCACGCGGGACGTCTTCGGCTCTTCGATTGACTTCGCCTCCTACGGAACCGCGCGCTATATTGAAGGGATGCCGCCGATCTATCACGACTTTAACGTTCCCGTCCTCGGCGCTTTGGGAACAGATGTCTTACGTACCTTTCGTGGAATTATTATCGATCCTTCGCGAAACAGGTTGATCTTTGTGAAATAATTACACTCCCCGCTTCCGAATTTTTTTGTAATTGACAGGCCGCTTTTCATTGAAGGCGCTAATGCCTTCGGTCACTTCGGGCGAAAGATTGTGGATCGAGAGCCAGTCCCGCGCATGGCCGATCGTCATGTGCCACGAAAAATCCTTCCAGAAGTTTACATTCTGCTTCGTATAGCGAAGGCATTCGGGAAGTTTATTATAGAGCTTCTCACAAAGTCGGGCGACCGCTCTATCCAAATCTTCTTTAGGAACGACTTCGTTCACGAGTCCCCATTCAAGCGCTTTCTGCGCAGGAATATCCTCGCAGAGATAAAGGATTTCGCGGGCGCGGCGTTCGCCGACGATGAGCGGCAGCCATTGTGTGGCCCCGGCAGCCGCAACGCTCCCGCGCGCAGCACCGACCTGCTTAATAATGATATGGTCCGCCGCGATGGCCAGATCGCACGAGATATTCACCTCGTTGCCACCGCCAACGACCATGCCGTTCAACCGCGCGACGGTCGGCTTGCCGATATTTCGCAGCCGCTCATGCATCTCGATGAAGACGCGCATCCATTTGTAATAATCGTCCGGGTTCCCAAGGAAAAATTCTTCTTGCTCGTTCAAATCCGCGCCCGTGGAGAACGCGATGTCTCCCGCGCCGGTAACGACAAGCACAGCGATATCGTCGTCCCACGAGGCGTCTTCAATCGCGATCATCATTTCGCGGAGCGTCGTCAGATTCAGGCAGTTCAGCACCTCCGGTCGGTTGATCGTCAGCGTCGCGACGTAATCGTTTTTCTCATAGAGAATATGCGAAAAATTGAGTGTCCGCTTTTCGGTGTAAGGATTGAGTTCCTGGGATGTTTTTTTCGGCATGATTTATAATGGGATTTCTTCCGTTCGTCCGACGATCATGGAAACAAGCGGTCCGGCAAAGCCCATGAGGTCCTTTGCGGCAGCACGGCTGTTAGGGGATTTCATACTCGCATTGAGCGCGTCTGCATCGTCGAAATACATCGTACAAACCACGTGCGGCGCGGCGGGGAGTGTCTCATTTCCGGGCGTCAGCATTTTTTCGACCCATGTCACTTCCATTCGACGAAGCCCTTCCATCTGCCTGGAGAGCGGCGTGTGAACTTCGCGATAATGTCGATCGAATGCTTCTTTATTTTCCGGAGTGCGATAGATGGCTGTAAGTGTGTGCATATTTTTTATCTCACAAAAATACGAAAAAAAATGAATTCGGTCGCTAATATGGAATCGGAAACTATTTTCTCTTAACACTGTTCGCTCAACGTATTATTTGTTTTTTACCGATGCGACTTTTCTTTTCGTTCCTCCTTTTTGCTCTCTTTTCCATTTGGGGCGCGTTATTATCGGCACAAACACAAGTGCGGGAGCGTACGGTCACAATCGATAGCGCCACCGGAAAGACCACGGTTACCACGACAATTATCGAAAAAACAGAGGAGGATATTACTCCTTATACGAATATGATCAACTCTACACCGCTGGATTATTATCGGGCATTCGACATCCGATGGATGCACCGATTTGGCAGTCATATCGCAGCAGGAATTGGTGGGGAAGCTGGCACAACCGAAGACGCGGGCGCGGCGACGGCCGAAATTCGTTTTTATACCAATGAAGAAGCACTGCATGGTTTTTATATTGCGCCGATTTTTTCCTATATCAGCGGAGTATCGAATGACTTCGATACAGCGAATCTTTCGTTTTTTTCCAGTCAGTTTTGGACCTTCGGAATCCTGACGGGTTGGCAATGGTTCCCCACTTCGCATTTCTCTCTTGGCGCGGCAATAGGACTTAATTTTTACTTTCCCATCGGAGACCACACGAGCAAAAATTATTTTTCCCTTATTCGGTCCTATGGGAGTGACGGAACGCCGGTCGCACGATTCGATATTGGATATGCATGGTGATCATCGAGTTACCGCAATGCTGGAATTATAAATTCGCGCTTGCGACTGCACACGGACAAAATATATTCCCGGCGCGAGTTCGAGCGAAAGGATGTACGGCGACCGCGCAGTCAGCGAAGTCTTTTCTTCTGCAAGTTCGGTTCCCATTTCGTTGAACAGTTCGATCGTTGCATCCGAAAGATCGAGCGAAGAGGTAATTTCCACACCGGATGTCATTGGCGCAATGCTCACATCCCATGGTTGGTCTTGAATCAACCGTGAAAGAATGGGAATGCCGCAGCCGGCGGGCGGTGTGATAATGCTCGTGGCCGTTGGCTCGTCGAGATATTCGCAATCTGTCGTTGCGCCACCGACAAAGAGCGAATCGAACGTGACAATCGGCTTCGGCGAGGAATCGGCAAAGACGAGGAACTTCGCCCATGCTGCAATATGTCCCGGCGTATCGTTCGGAATATCCAATCGAGAAATGCCATAGGGCGATGGGCCCGGCACATCGAGCTGGTTCCCAAGCGAATCGAACGAGCCGAGATACTTCACATCCCCAGTGTAATGCAGCGACAGTTGCACCTGCTCCGGCGTTGGGAACCCGCTAATTGTTAGCGGAACGGAAACTTCCGCGCCCAGCGTATCGGTGCTCACGTTCGCCGTCATCATCGTGAGCGTGTAACTGCTATCGCCAGACGCAAGCAAAGAAATCGTATCGAATAGACCATCGGACCGATCGAGGACAAGGGAATCCGGTTGAAAGCCTGCAAATTCGGAAGTAAAAATAACTTCCAGCGAATCGCTCAGTGTATCGACAACCTGGTAACGTGCGGTGTCGGAACCTATTAAGTGATAACCTGCAATTTGTGGTGGACCGCAGCCGGAATCGTGAGCAATAACAAAGTCGTGAAGCACCGCTCCGCAATGCGAAGTATCATTCACAAAGAGCGCTTTGGGAGAAATGGAAAGCAGGCCATTGCCGTTGCCAGTAGCTTGAATACTATCGCCACCGCTGTTTGTCGTACTCCAAATACTTCCGAACGAATCGAGCACGAAGAGGACGTTATCGTTGAGCGCGCAGATCGAACGGCTGTCGGGTGGTGCATTGGGCCCGCCGATGAGCTTCCAATTCATTCCCTGATCGGTAGAGCGTAAAATTCCCATGTTTGTCGTGGGCGCATAAACGGCATGAACAGAACTCGCGAGCGAACCCGCTAAAAAATTCGGGAACGGAACCTGGTACGCTCCGGGCCACGTCGCACCTCGGTCCGCACTGGTGAAAATGCGCGAGTACTGATACGCCTTAAAATAATAATCTTCATTCGCAACGTAGAGCCGCGCGTCATCGCAAGAATCGATGTCGATAGAATAGCTATCGTTCCCAACCGTTCCATTCGGAACCCAAGTCATTCCGCTGTCGGTGCTTCGATAAACAATGTCAATGCCGGTATCGAACGTGTGGCTGACAAGTGCAAAGACGGCGCCGTCCTTTGCAACAATCAAGCTGAAGGCAAAACCGGAATCGACTTTGACGCTCCTCCAAGTAGTTCCCGCATTGGTAGAGCTTAGTATTTTGGAATTTTCAAAATCGACAAGATGAATAACGGACGAGGAACGATTATAGGCCACTTTCCATCGCAAGGTCCCGGTCGTGAGAACGTCCCATGTCTGGCCGCCATTGGTCGTTTGGATGAGACTGTTGCTATCGGCCACAAGGCCGGTATCGCGATTGAAAAATTGAATATCGAGAATTTCCGAATTCACCGGACGTTGGACCGTCACCCATGTTTTACCCGAATCGGAACTTTTGGAAAGCATGGTATACCCGGCCCAGAGCATCCCATCGCGATATTCGATCGCTCCGCCTGCACGATTTCGCGCATCCTTCGGCGCGAGTGCATTCGGCGCAATATTCCTCCACTGCGCGGACGCACTCGCCGCCGCAAAGCAGAGAAGAAATAGAATCGCCATTCGGAAATAGATCACGTTGGTACGAACGGATTATTTCCAGAATTATTCCAGCAGCGAGAGAAAATGGCGAACCTCGCACGCTTAAACTACAAGAAATTCGGTCAGAAACCTTTTGGAATAGCTCCTTGGTTGAGTCGGATATTTCGCGCGAAACATTTATGCGTCCTTGGGTTTTTCTTATCGTTTCGGTCGGAGTGCTGACTGCACAAACGGCAACTGCGCAGCCCTTTTGGAGCGTGGGACCGAAACTTGGCTATACTTTTGGAGAAAATGGCGGTGTCACGATCGGCGCAGAGGCATCCTATTTTCCTGTTTTTAGTTCAGCCAACGTCCCACCGTACGCTCTGACGTTCGATATCAATAGCTGGAAAGGCCATGTGAGCGTTCATGCGGGTTTTGAAGTCTGGTACCTAATTGGCGCCGATATTGGGCCAACAGTATTCTTTACTCCAAATAACGTGACGCCCGGTATCAGCATTATTCTGTGGGACGGGGTCCTTTTATATCCCTACTTCGAATTTGGAATTCCTTTTGGCGGTCCTGGGTACCACTCCGTAGGCGGATATTTAAAATTTCCGATCCCTACGACTGCGCAAAACCACGAGTCCTTCTCTTTTGGCTGATATTCGGTGTCTCTTCCGTTTTTAGAATAAAGCGATCATTTTGAGGAAATATTCATGCATACGAGCATCGCTTACCACCTCCGGATGAAAGACCGTCGCAAGCAAATTCTTTTCGCGTGCCATAACAATCCCCTTTTCGAGTTCCGATAAGACTTCCACGCTTGTTCCAACATGAGTAATAATCGGAGCCCTAATAAAGACACCTGGGAACGGTTCTTCGCCTAATGCCGGAATAAAAAGGGGAATTTCAGAACTGAACCGCTGCGGGCCAAAGGCATTGCGGTGGACCGTAATATCCATGAGCCCTAACCGGCCTTGTTTGGAACCTTCAATATCCTTAGCCAGCAAAATCGATCCCATGCAGGTTCCCCAGATGGGCAAGCCATTCATTCCAAATTCCCGAATTTCTTCGAAGATATTTTTCGCGGCTTCCGTTTGTTCGAGAATGGCGACGGCCGTCGATTCGCCGCCGGGCAATATCAATGCGTCAATTTCCTTGAGATCGGATGCGCGGCGAATATCCTTGGTTTTCGCTCCCAACGATTCGAACTTCTGGATATGCTCGCGAAAATCACCCTGGAGGCCGAGCACGCCGATCCGCTTAGTGGCCACGGACGGCTAATAATTCCCGTTCGTTCAGCGAAGCGACCGTGCGGCCCACCATTGGCTCGCCGAGTCCCCGGCTTACTTCGGCAAGTACCGAAGGATCGTTGAAATAGGTGGTCGCTTTCACAATAGCGTTCGCGCGTTTGGCGGGATCGCCGGACTTGAAAATTCCCGAACCGACAAACACGCCATCGACACCAAGCTGCATGAGCAATGCGGCATCCGCGGGCGTGGCAATGCCGCCGGCAGCGAAATTCACAACGGGAAGTTTTCCTGTCGCCGCTATTTCCTGAATCAGATCGAGCGGTGCAGCAAGATTTTTCGCGGCGCTATACAACTCATCTTTCGACATCGCTTGCAATTTCCGAATCTCCCCAAAAATCGAACGCGCGTGGCGGACCGCTTCGACCACGTCTCCGGTTCCCGCTTCGCCTTTCGTGCGGATCATCGCCGCACCTTCGGCAATACGTCGTAGCGCTTCGCCAAGATTTCTTGCACCGCACACAAAGGGGATTTCAAATTTTGTTTTGTCGATATGGTTTTCATCATCGGCCATCGTAAGCACTTCGCTTTCATCGACACAATCGACTCCGAGTGCTTCAAGAATCTGCGCTTCGACAAAATGCCCGATACGTGCTTTCGCCATCACGGGGATAGAAACGGCTTCGATAATTTCCGTAATGAGCTGTGGGTCCGACATCCGTGCCACGCCGCCATCCGCGCGAATATCGGCGGGAACCCGTTCGAGCGCCATCACCGCGACGGCACCGGCGTCCTCTGCGATTTTAGCTTGCTCCGCATTCACGACATCCATAATAACGCCGCCCTTCAACATCTGCGGAAAAGCGCGCTTGACGAGAGTCGTGCCGGTTTTTGCGGTTTGGCCATTGGAAGAATGGCCATTGGAGGAGTGTCCGTTTGCTGGAAGATTTGTTTTCATTGTGTTTGGCGCAAACAAGAATTATCGCAAGAGGGTTTATTCTGTAGGCGTGACCTTTAGGTCACGGTGACTTGCAAACATTCCCTGGTTTTGCGACCGACTTAAAAGTCACGACTAGCGATTTCTGTTCGCGACTCCCGCTAAAAATCCCGCAATCATTCGCGCGGCCAGCCGAGCGGTGCGGCCATCGGCATCGTGGGGAGGACTGACTTCTACCAAATCCAACATTCGTAGATTTTTCGAAAGCCCAGCAGCCACGGAAAGCTCATAGACTTCTTCGGCGAGGAAACCAGTCGGCATCGGTGCGCTCACGCCGGGCGCATCGGAGGCTCGGACGGAATCCATATCGAACGAAAGATAGAGTGGGAACTCTGGATCTCCATGCGTGATAGCAAATTCGCATTCTTCGAAGGCATTTGGCAAATGAGCGGTTGTCGCATCTTCGAAGGTAAGGATACGGGAACCTTGCTGAAGCAGCCAATCGAAATGCGCCTGCGAAACCGCGAACGATTGCATTCCAATCTCCGCGAATTTCTGACCTTTCACAATGGATTCTTCGAGTAAAAGTCGGAACGAACTTCCGGAATGGCGCTGCTCGTTCTTTTTTTCTCGAACATCGAGATGGGCGTCGATATTTATTAAGCCGATCTCTTCGAATGATTTGGCAAACCCTTTTGCAAGCGGATAGGTCACATCATGTCCGCCACCAAGCGCAATAACGATTTTTCCTTTTTGAATAAGTTCCTGCACGATTTCGAAAGCGATGTCGTGCATGGTTTCCAGTTCCCCGATGGGAATATCGCCGAGATCGACAATGCGAATATCGTTGAGATGATTCTTGAACTGCGGTCCGGCATAAGGCGTATATTTTCCGAGCCACTGACGAATCGCATTCGGCGCTTCGCTCGCTCCGATACGGCCTCCATTGCGGCGAATGCCCTCATCGGTGGGAACTCCGAAAAGGACCACATCGGCAAACTCGCAGGCCGATTCGGGTTGAATCAGCGATGCAAGTCGCGGGTCATCTGCAACACTGGAAATTTCAGGATAGCGCGGCGGGGTAAGTGTAGCGAAGTCGATCACGCACTGCAAACACCTATCCCGCGAGCATCATTGCAACCACATTGCAATCGGCACAGTCCTTTAGCGTTGGATAGAAATTCGTCCGGATGTTACGCCTTCCGCGCTTCGAATGCGATAAATATAGGTTCCTTCGGGAAGCAGCCGCACATCGACGGGAAGGGAATGCATCCCAGCGGTCTGATCGGCATTCAAGATGGAAAGTTCGAGCTTGCCAAGCGCGTCATAGAGGCCGATCGAGACGTGGGAATTTTGCTCAAGCATGAATGGAATCGTCACGAAACCATTCGCAGGATTTGGAGAAGGATTTTGCGACGCGGCTTGTGTCGGAGTCGCAACAGCCGCCGATGCGTCCGGAGCATAGTCTTTTATAACGGTGGAATAATTTCCAGCGCGATCGATGGCGCGAATGCGCGCGTGGGCCGGCTTCGTCGCATCCGTGACCGCGAGGTCGAACGAGGCATTCGAAGCGCCGGATCCATCGACAAAATTCCGGGAACGAACAAATTGCATATTCGAGAGTGTGTCGATTTCAAATTCCGAAAGCCCGGTTGCGGAAGTTCCCGCATCGGTAGCCAGAATGGTCGTCCGAAGCGGATCGACGGGCGATGCAGTGATGCCGGGAGAATCCGTGTCAGAGCTATGGATGATCGCGACGCCCTGCATTCCGGTATAACCAACCGCACCATCGTAGCCATCGCCATACACGCTCACCGAAAGGCCGCTATCGGATGATGCGGTATATTGCTGACGCCCAAGCGAATCGATGCGATAGACGGCGCAAATGCCATCGTCGTAAATCGCCGGAGTGGTAAGTGTATCGCCATTGAGAATAACGGGAATGCCGGAATGTGCAACGATGTCGGCATGCCAAAAGGGCACGAGTTGCATACTGCTTTCGAGAACGTTAAAAATGACAGGGGTGGAGAACTGATCCACAGAATTAATTCCCATCATAAAGGGATCGTAATTGCCGTTTACGCCGTCCGGCCATGTGGAACTATTGGAATACTGCATGAGCAGAAACGGCGCGGTGCTCGTCCAGGAACTCGGCGTCGCAACGTCATGCTGCCATGCGTGGTCGAAGCCGTTGGTCAGCGTGGCGAATGTGTGGGAACCGAGGATATCTGTTCGCGTAATTGTTTGATTTGGCTCTGTACCAATCGCCAGGTAAGTGTCGCCGCCGGTGCGACCATAAAGCGGAGCCGTGTAATAGGTTTGGCCCCATGTTAAGACAGGTGGCAGCATT
>DASYAJ010000588.1:0-3304 GCA_036501405.1 Kapaibacterium sp. (SeqCode) | reverse complement strand
ACCCTCTTTGCGATAATTCGGCGGATTCGTTGCTATATGTAGATGGAAGGGGTTCCCAGGAGGAAACGTGGTTTAATAGCGTTGATACTTCCAAAGTTCCGCTCGATACCACCATCTATTCCCTGCACGATCTCGGCCTAGATAGCGTGCTGAAATACGCGGCGCTGCTGGGCGTGAGTGAGGGTGGGCCGAGCATCATTACCAATGCCAGCGCCTATCCGAATCCCACGGGAACCGGAACGGTTCTCACATTCGGCACGGCGAAAGAGGCGTATGTTATCGTGAATCTGTATGATGTGCTCGGGCACACCGCCGGCACGGCGCATTGTGAAGGCTCCATCCAGCCTGGGAATCATTCCATTCCGCTCTCGCTCATCGGCCTTCCTCCGGGAACCTACTTCGCCCGCATCCAAACCACCTACGGCGAAGTGCAATCGGTGAAAA
This sequence comes from Kapaibacterium sp. (SeqCode), assembly GCA_036501405.1. Taxonomy (GTDB): domain Bacteria; phylum Bacteroidota; class Ignavibacteria; order Palsa-1295; family Palsa-1295; genus PALSA-1295. The sequence continues at coordinate 2,860 of DASYAJ010000588.1, read as the reverse complement.
TCGTAAAAGAATGACTCTGATTTCCTTATGTTGGAAATGATATTGCATGATATGCGCGTGGCGGTCGTTGTCTCGACACGCCACGCGCCAGAAGAATTAATAAATCCCGTGATGGATTACCGAATAGGGCGAGACGATCGCCGCAATTCCTTCCCCGATCGCGCCAATCACAAAAAACACGACAACCAACACTAAGACCGAGACGATGACATACCCGATCTTTTTATCGGCAGGAACCGAAAGCGCGTCCGAAATGTGCTGCCAAAAAAGATAGATCGCATAAATCCCTCCCGCAAGTGCCGCGAGCCATCCGAGCAGGGGAATCACACCGACCGTCTGCCCGATCCACGCCGGAGTCATTGCGAAAACATAGAGCTTCAGCGCGTTCAGCGCGTCGTTCTGCCCACCAAAGGAGGGTGCGATCGCCGCCAGAATTTGCGGAACGAAATAAAGCGATGCGATGGCCAGCGCGAATTGTACGACCACGCTTGTCACCGCGTGTACCGCGCTGAAGGGAACGAAGAGGCTTGCGACGGTGGAAAAAACCGCCGTCAGCACAAAGAGCAGCGCGTACGCCACGATCAGCATCATGATGCCATAACGCAGGAGGTTTTGCCGCTGCGATTCTTCGGCTTTCATGCGGTCCCACTCCGCGTTTTGGTTCCTAACGATTGCGATTGCGTTCGAGAATTGCATAGAATTGTTCCTTTCTTAAATGAAGTGGATAAGGGAAAAGCGTTTCAAAAACGTCTTCATTCAATATACAAACTTTTTTCGATTTACGCATCGAATCCACCTAAAAATTTCACCGCCGTTTCGCCCGCAATCCAGCCCGTGGAATAAGCCGCTTGCAAATTGTAGCCGCCAATTTCTCCGGCAACATCCAGCATTTCGCCTGCGAAGAAAAGTCCGTGCCGCAAGCGGGACATCATCGTTTTCGCATCGACTTCGGAAAGGTCCACGCCGCCGGACGTCACTTCGCCGCGCTCTAATGGGATTTCGGAAACCTCGCCGAAGGAATAGCGAAGCAGCGCTTTTGCCAGCCGATTTCGTTCCTCACGTGCGAGCGCATTCCATCGACGATTGTTCGGGATCTCGGCCTGAACCAGAACGAACGGAACGAATCGATTGGGAAGCATTTCGTCGAGCCACGTCGAAATTTGTTGTTGTCCCCGCGATTGCTGCGCTTGAATCAGACGTTCGCGCAGGTCTTCTTCGCGCAGATCAAGCAAGTTCGCTTCCATTGTAATCGATCCCGATTCCATTTCCATCGCCGCGCGGTTACTGATTCCGAGCACCGCCGGTCCAGACAAACCGCGGTGCGTTATGAGAATATCTCCGCACTCCGAAGCCACCGTTTTGTTCTCTCTTGTCACAACAAGCTCGATATGTTTCAATGCGATTCCAACGATTTCCTGCGATGGAACGATCGCTAAATAAATCGGTGCAAGCGCCGCACGGATGGGAACGATCGTGTGTCCAAGCTGCTCCGCATAGCGAATGCCATCGCCGGTCGTTCCGGTCTTCGAATAGCTTGTGCCCCCCGTGGCCAGGATGACGGCGCCAGCTTGGAACCGTTCCCCATTCGAAAGAAGACTCCATACTCCATCGGAGCGGGATTCGATGGCGTCGATGCGCGAACGTGTGTGAACGATCACTTCCGCCAAACGAAGTTCTCGTTCGAAGGCCGCAAGCACATCCTCGGCGCGCCCCGAATCGGGAAAAACGCGCCCATTGTCCCTCGCATGAATGCTGACATTCTGCCTACCCAGCATCGCAACGACATCCTCGTTTGTATAGCGATACATTGCAGAGCGCAAAAACCGTTCTTCATGGATGCGCGGGAATCCTTCCTTCAGCACATCGGGGACCGGTCCGGCATGAGTGATATTGCACTTGCCCCCGCCCGAAATCAGAATTTTAATTCCAATCCGGGGATTGCGCTCGAAAAGATGGATATCAACCGGACGCGAAGCTTCCGCCGCCGCCTTCCGCGCCGCCAATGCCGCAAAAATCCCTCCCGCGCCGCCACCTACGATGGCGATAGAATCGGTCATAGCGCGTAAAAAGAAGATTGCACGGCAAACAGTTCTGAGTGCTCGTGTGGAACAGACTCGCGGGTGCTGGTGCTTTCGCTCCTTCCTCAGCTTGGCATTAGGATGAACTCTTCAAAACCAAATCGGCAATCGGCAGAGCCATCGCGTAGAAAATCCATTGCAAGATCATCAGCAAAAAAACGATCGTAACAACAAAACTTACTTTCTTCAGCGGGGGAATATCCAGCGCAACGTCCGCGTAATTCCACAGCAAATAAATGCTATAGAAACCACTCAGAATGCCAAGTCCTCCAAAGATCATCCCCGCCCATGCCGGTGTCATCGCGAACACATACAATTTCAGCGCGCGGAACGAATCGCGAGTGCCATGGAACGAAGGTGCAAGTTCCGCGATCAAGGAGGGTAGGAGAAAGAGACATCCCAGATTCATTGCGAATCGAAAAAGAACCGCAACGCTCAAATAAAGCGGACCATAAGAGGTATGTGGGTACGACACGCCGCGATTCGATGTCGAAATAAAGATCCAAAGAAGGAGCAGGCCATGAGAAAGGACGATGCACGTCATGCCGTAACGCAGAAGGCTTCGTCGCTCGGTTTCTTGTTCCTCCATGCGCAACCATTCGTTCTCAGGATGAAGGATAATTTCGATGGCATTACGAAGCTGCATGAGATAATCGGCGAAATAGAACGTTCAAAACACAAAAATACGGATTTTTCCAGACTCGCCGGGGAATGAGCATTTTGGGACGAAACTCGGAATTAGCAATGAATAATTATGTTATTCGGCTTTCCATTCTTAATTC
>DASYAJ010000587.1:0-4477 GCA_036501405.1 Kapaibacterium sp. (SeqCode) | reverse complement strand
ATGAACGGCGAGGGCAACCTGATCAACTTCATCGGCTCGGCCACTCCGGATCCAGTTTCGAGCGGCAACGTGACGATCAAGTATCAGAACAATGTCTCCATGAACCTGACGCTTTCGATCTACGATCAGCTCGGCAACGAGGTGATGCGCCCGATCGACAACATTCCGCACGGCGCGGGTGCATGGCAGGTCGCGTGCGATGTCTCGAAGTTTGCGAGCGGTACCTATACGTATCGCCTGAGCGGTTCGAACATCGTGAAGGGCCAGATGGTCACGAGCGGTCAGTTCGTCGTCCAGCGCTAAGTATTTGGCTTCAACCCCTCCGCACTTGCGGAGGGGTTTCTGCCACGATTCACCAAGTTTATTCTCATTTTACTAATGTATATCATGCGTAATCGTCTGCTTTTGCTTCTCACGGCCTGTGTATCGCTTGGAATTGCTTCAAGCGCCTTTGCCCAGGGCGGTAACATCATCAAGCCCGAAGTCCAGACCGGATTTCTGGTCGGCCCTGTCGGCGGCATCAATCTCGTTGCCTACAATACGGACCAATTCCCCATCCTGAATATCGAACCGACTTGCTTTTTAGCACAGAACGGCTCGGATGTCGCGGCGTGGGGCGGCGTCTCTTTCGAGTTCCCAATGGGCAACCCGAACGAACTCCAGAACTTCATCGTCGGTGAAGTGCTCTACGATTCGAAGTCGTCGAAATTCTCGAATGCCTTGAACAACTCGGCGGCGAGCATTCCGACTAAATTGAATGGCTACACGTATGCGAATTCTTCGGTCTCGACCACGCTCAGCGCGCAGCTTTCGTATGTCGAAGTGAATTTGGCATACAAGTACAACTTCACTCCGGGTCCCAGCCCGGTCGGTCCTGGCCTTCAGGTCGGTCCGGTTGTGGGAATTAAGACGACGGCGAGCTATACGAGGACGGTGAATGTCATTTCGGTGAGCGCGGATGCGAGCCAGGCATCGCAGAATATTCCTGCCGATCAAACGGCTTCGAATTCGAGTTCGGACCCGACGGCGACGAGCCTTCGCATTGCGCTCCGTGCCGCGGCGACCTACGATCTTTCGTTCTCGAACGATTGGATTGCAACGCCGATTGTTGGCTACGATTTCCCGATCACGAAAGTCGATCCGGGCAATAGCTGGCGTGCCTCGGCGCTCTTCGCCGGTATCGCATTCCGCTATTTCATTCGCGGATAACGAATAATTGATTTCTCGGTGCTAGCCCTCGTCCATTTATTTTGGCGAGGGCTTATTTTTTGCATCTTTTTCGTTAGAAAAACTCTGGGCTCCCGCTTTCACGGGAATGACAGAGGTCGGGAAGCGATCGCAAAACAATTTTAGCAAGTAAAGAATTAATTGTCATTCCCATGAACGCGGGAATCCATTAACTATATTTATGTCAAACCCCTGGAAAGAAGCAGAACGGCTCGGCCAGAGCCTTTGGTACGATAACCTAAGCCGGAATTTTATCGCGAACGGCAAGATTGCCTCGATGGTCGACGAACTGGGACTTCGCGGCATCACCTCGAATCCCTCGATCTTCGAAAAGTCGATCTCGAGTGGGAATGAATATGACGATGACATCGAGCAGGCCATTCGCGACGGCCTTACGACGCCCGAAATCTACGAACGCCTCACGACCGATGACGTTCGCAATGCCGCCGATATTCTGCGTCCTGTCTACGACCGGACGAATGGCGAGGACGGCTATATCTCTATTGAGGTAGAACCGCGGCTCGCGCACGAGACCGATGGGACCATCGAAGCGGCGCGGCGCCTTTGGAAAACAGTAAACCGGCCGAACGTCATGATAAAGATTCCCGGCACGAAGGCGGGCCTTCCGGCGATCCGCCAATGTCTTTCAGAAGGGATCAACATTAATATCACGCTTCTCTTTGGGATCGAAAATTATGTGGAAGTGGCTCATGCGTATCTCGATGCGCTGAACGATCGCCTAAAGCGCGGTGAGGATATTTCGCGCATTGCGAGCGTCGCCAGTTTTTTTCTTTCGCGCGTCGATACGAATGTCGATAAAAAAATCGAAGCGAAAATTGGCGCGGCCGATGGCGCTGCCAGCCATATCCGGGCGCTCCTCGGCAAAGCAGCCGTTGCGAATGCGAAACTGGCGTATGAAAAATATCTTGATCTTTTTCGAGGCTTGGAATTTGGGAACCTGAAGGCGAAAGGCGCTCGAACGCAGCGCTGCCTTTGGGCAAGTGTCAGCACAAAAAACCCGAAGTATAACGACGTGATGTACGTCGAGCCACTTATTGGGGCTGATACCGTTTGCACCGCGCCGGACGAGACGATCAAAGCGTTTTCCGATCACGGCAAAGCTGCCCTGACACTTTCGAGCGACTTGGACGCGGCGCACCAAACAATCGAAGAGCTTTTAAAACATGGAATCGACACGGAGCAGGTCGCAGTAGAACTGCAAGTCGAAGGCGTGAAGAAATTCGAGGATGCCTTCGATTCACTCGCAAAAAATCTGGACGCAAAACGCGCCGCGATCGAGGAGGCAATAGCCTGATGCCTGGAACCCGTGAGTCACTTGCAGAACAAGAGACGGTCCTTGGAGAAAGCGTTCGCGCTGAACTCGATGCCGCTATTAACGATCATATTCCTTCCCGCATTTGGAAGTGCGATGCCACCCTGTGGTCGACCCTTCCAAACATCCAGGACGCCATCAAGGGCCGCTTAGGATGGCTGAATGTTGCCGATTCGTCGCTCGAACATCTGAAGGAGATGACCGATTTTGCAGAGGGTGTCAAGAAAGAGGGCTTCACCCATGCGGTCATTCTTGGAATGGGCGGCAGCAGCCTCTGCGTGGAAGTGCTCCGCGATACCTTCGGCAGCAAAAAAGGTTACCCACAACTTCTCGTGCTCGATAGCACACATCCCGATCAAATTTTGGAGATCGAACGCGCGTGCGATTTGAGCAAAACGCTTTTCATCGTTGCGAGCAAATCGGGCACGACGCTCGAACCGAACTGCTATTTCGATTATTTCTGGTCGCGTGTAGAACAAAATCCCAATCGGCGGCTCCAGTTTGCTGCGATTACCGACCCGGGAACTGCGCTCGCGAAACAGGGTGACGCATTAGGATTTCGCAAGGTCTTTGAAAACCCGCCCGATATTGGCGGTCGCTACTCTGTACTTTCCTATTTTGGGATGGTTCCCGCTGCGATTGCCGGAATCGACATTGAAAAACTTCTTTCGATTGCCAGTTCGGAATCGAGCCTTAGCCGTGCGGAAGAAGAACGGAATGCGCCGCTTGCCTTCGGTGTGTTCCTTGGCTCAAATGCGCGCCGGATGCGGGATAAACTGACAATCGTCACGCCGCCCGAACTTCGTTCCTTCGGGTATTGGGCAGAGCAACTGATTGCCGAAAGCACCGGAAAAGAAGGAAAGGGAATTCTTCCCATCGAGGGAGAAACAGGCAGCGCCATGCTGCAAGAACCGGAGCATCGCATCTATGCCCACATCACGCTTGGCGAGCAAACTCTATCCAACGAAGAGCGTTCCCAGCCAAATCACATCGAACTTCACCTAAACAATCTATATGAGCTTGGCGCACAGTTCTTCCGCTGGGAATTTGCCACGGCTGTGGCGGGAAAGCTGATCGGTATCAATCCATTCGATGAACCAAATGTCGCGGAAAGCAAAGCAAAGACGAATGAAGTCCTGGCCGGATATGAAACGGCTAAAAACCTTGTGAGTGGTCCGGAATTTGGAACGAAATCTGAAAATATACCGAGCGGAATTGATAAGTTCCTATCGGCCAATCTCAAGAAGGATGGATACATTGCCATCATGGCTTATCTCGATCGCAATGAGACATCGATGAAGGCACTTTCCATCTTTCGTGACAGGCTTTCGTTGAAATATAACGTGCCCGTAACAGTCGGATTCGGTCCCCGATTTTTGCACAGCACAGGGCAGCTCCATAAGGGTGGTCCCGCGACCGGTGCATTTATCCAATTTGTCGATTCACCGAAGCAGGACATTCCAGTTCCCGATCGGCCCTACACATTCGGAACGCTTATTCGCGCGCAAGCCATCGGCGATTATGAGACGCTCCTGAAGCATCGACGTCCTGTTGTGAGTTTCGATCTTGGAAATAATCCTCTCGTCGCGTTCCAATAGAACAATGGTAGTCGTGACCTTTAGGTCACGGCTCTGGTTGTACACGGTGTAGAGGTCACAGCAACGCTTCGAGTGCTTGCCGAAGTCTCGGGAGCATTTCTTCGATCGCTTCCATCGAAACCGCGCCGGCAGACAGCCGAAACCATCCGGTGTTCTCCTGGGAACCGAAAGCTTGAAATGGAACGATCGCAAGTCGCGCCTCTTCGAGCAAATATTTTCGAATGTCTTCATTCGTCTGAAGAACCGTTCCCTTCGATGTTTTTCGTCCGATGAGATTGAACTGCGCTGTGAGGTAAATTGCGCCCATCGGCGTGATGGC
>DASYAJ010000586.1:0-2916 GCA_036501405.1 Kapaibacterium sp. (SeqCode) | reverse complement strand
ATGGCCGTCTTTGCCCGATTGAAACGCCGGAAGGTCCGAACATCGGTCTTATTTCGTCGCTCGCCGTTTATGCGCGGGTGAATGAATTCGGGTTTTTGGAGACGCCCTACCGCATGGTGAAGGAAGGAAAAGTTACCAAAGATATCACCTTCCTCAGTGCCGACGATGAAGAAGATAAAGTAATCGCGCAGGCAAACCAGCCGCTCGATAACCACGGCCATTTCGTCGGCGATCGCATCAGTGCTCGGCAGTTCGGCGATTTCATTGTCGTGCCGCCGGAGAAAATCCAGTATATGGATGTTGCGCCGTCGCAGATCGTATCGGCCGCCGCCGCGCTTGTGCCGTTCCTCGAACATGATGACGCCAACCGCGCGCTCATGGGATCGAACATGCAACGTCAGGCCGTGCCATTGCTGCGACCGGAAGCGCCACTTGTGGCGACAGGTTTTGAAGGCAAGATCGCAAGAGATAGCCGCGCACTTCTGCTTGCCGAACGCGATGGCGTCGTGCAGTTCGTCGATGGCGAACGTATTGTTATGCTTTACGACGATGAAGGAAGCCGCGATGAAATTCTCGCGAGCTTCGACGATCGCCGGCACAAAGAATATAAACTCACGAAATTCTTCCGAACAAACCAGGACACCTGCATTTCGCAGCGACCGAGTGTGCGCGAAGGGCAGAAAGTGAAGAAGGGAACCGTTCTTGCGGACTCTTCCTCGACCGATGTCGGCGAGCTTGCGCTTGGCCGGAACGTGCTCGTGGCGTTCATGCCGTGGCGCGGGTACAACTTCGAAGATGCGATCGTCATTTCCGAGCGTGTCGTTTCGGAAGATATTTATACTTCGATTCACATCGAAGAGTTCGAGCTTCACGTCCGCGATACCAAGCGCGGCGAGGAAGAACTGACGCGCGAAATTCCGAACGTCTCGGAAGAAGCGACGAAGAACCTCGATGAGACCGGCGTGATTCGCGTTGGAGCCGAAGTGGTCGAAGGCGATATTATTATCGGAAAAATCACACCGAAAGGCGAGACCGATCCGACGCCGGAAGAAAAACTTTTGCGCGCTATTTTCGGCGATAAAGCCGGTGACGTAAAGGATGCTTCGATGAAAGCGCCGCCAGGAATTAAAGGCGTGGTCGTCGAGACGAAACTCTTTTCGCGCAAAGGCCTCAAGAAGGAAGGTGAAGAAAAGCGCGAAGAGAAGCGACGCATCGATGCGATCGATAAAATGTACAAGGACCAGTTCGACGATACCAATCGCAAGCTCGCCGAAAAGCTCCTGAAGGTGCTCGATGGCGAGACCTCCGTTGGGGTACGCGATCTCGATGGTGCGACAGTGATTCGTTCCGGTGTCGCGTTCAAGTCCGATACATTCACCACGCGGCTTGACGATCTCGAAAAGCTTTCGGTGGGAACCGATTGGCTCGAAGATCGCCGCAAGATGAATCAGATCCGCCGCATCTACGAAGGATACTGGGTCAAGCGCGAAGACATCGACGCGGACGTTCGCCGCGAGCGCTCGAAAGTCGGCTTGGGCGATGAGCTTCAGCCGGGCATTATGCAGATGGCGAAGGTCTATGTCGCGAAGAAGCGTAAGCTTTCGGTTGGCGATAAAATGGCTGGACGCCACGGCAACAAGGGCGTGGTCGCGAAGATCGTTCCCATTCAGGACTTGCCGTTCCTTGCCGATGGAACGCCGGTCGACATCGTGCTCAATCCGCTCGGTGTACCAAGCCGTATGAATATCGGCCAGCTTTACGAGACCGCGCTCGGATTTGCCGGCAAAGCGCTCGGAGTATCGTTCGAAACGCCCATTTTCGATGGCGCGCACTGGAACGATGTCCAAGAATACCTGAAAGAAGCGGAACTGGGCGTCGATGCCCGCACGGAACTTTACGACGGTCGCACTGGCGATAAATTCTCGCAGCGCGTTACGGTGGGCCAAATCTATATGATGAAGCTTTCGCATCTTGTCGACGACAAGATCCACGCGCGTTCGATCGGACCGTATTCGCTCATCACGCAGCAGCCGCTTGGCGGAAAAGCGCAGTTCGGTGGCCAGCGTTTCGGCGAAATGGAAGTGTGGGCGCTCGAAGCGTATGGCGCCGCGCACGCCTTGCAGGAAATCCTAACGGTGAAGTCGGATGATGTGCCGGGCCGCTCGAAGGTCTATGAGGCAATCGTCAAAGGCGAGAACATGCCGGAACCGAGCGTGCCAGAATCGTTCAGCGTGCTCGTGCGCGAACTGCAAGGTTTGGCAATCGAAATCAGAATCGATTAATGTAGCGGCACCGCGTATGATCGCTCATGCGCATGAGTGATCATACCTATGAGCGATCATGCGCGGTTCCCGCGCTTCTCGAAAGAAGAGAAGACCAGAGGTGAGAGAACGGGGGAAGGGTGGGGAACTGCCCACGACAAGGACACAAGTTTTATAGGAATTTATTTAGGAGATATTTATGGCTTACATGCTGCCGCAGGAAATACCGCTTCGGAACTTTGCATCGATTTCGGTCGGGCTTTCAAGCCCGGATTCGATTCTTGCCCGCTCGCACGGGGAAGTGACGAAACCGGAGACGATCAACTACCGCTCGTACCGTCCCGAAAAAGACGGTCTCTTTTGCGAGAAGATTTTTGGACCGACCCGCGATTGGGAATGTTATTGCGGAAAATATAAGCGTATTCGTTACAAAGGAATTATTTGCGATCGCTGTGGCGTCGAAGTGACGACACGCTCGGTCCGTCGTGAGCGTTTCGGACATATCCAGCTTGGCGTTCCGGTCGTGCATATTTGGTTTTTCCGTTCGCTGCCGAACAAGATTGGGCATCTCCTCGGACTTCCGACGAAGGACCTGGAAAAGATCGTCTATTATGAGTCCTATGCCGTTATCAATCCGGGCCCGACGGGGCTTCCC
>DASYAJ010000585.1:0-2963 GCA_036501405.1 Kapaibacterium sp. (SeqCode) | reverse complement strand
TCAATTTACCGGCCAATGAGAATCTCGGCCACCTCGAAGTGAAGTCTTCGGATGGTCAGCAGCTTGCGTCGGTATCGATTCAGTGGCAGTAATTCTCGATTGGATTACATCATCGACGAAAGCATTCGAACGATCAGATGAAAAGGATTCTCTTTCGCTCATGCTTTGCCATTCTTTTCGTTGGGGCCGGATTCGTTCCGGCCTCTTCGGCGCAATCGTATCTTTCGACGACCGCCCACCTTGCGCTCGATTTTTATCAGCAGGTGATGTCGCCCGTCCGGCATCCGGCCGGGCATTGCCAGTTCGAACCAAGCTGCTCGCAATTTGCGAAAGAAGCAATTCACCAGTACGGTCCCATAAAAGGAACGCTCCTTGCCGCCGACCGCCTGATGCGTTGCGGTACCGATGCCACGACGCGGGAATATCCCACCGATGGTAAGCTTTTTCTCGATCCGCCGGAGGAAAATTATCTTTTCGGCAAGGGAGGAATGTGGAAATTGGGATGGGAGCGGACTCCAAATAGTGGGGGAATCGACAGCGTTTCTCCGAAATTACAATTTCCATTTTCTCTCTATCGTAAACAGCAGTTCGATTATTCGGTCATCGAACTCGAACGGATCCAGTCCACAAGTTCCGCTGCCGAAAACAATTATCTGAATGCGTTGATCTCGATCGATTATCTGGCGTTGGATGAACTTCCGAAGGCGCGTCATTCCATCGATCTTGTGGAGCCGGCATCGTTATCGCCGTCGCAAAAGCTGAACGCATTCCTTCTTGATTATCTCATTGCGGACCGTGAAACGCTGGACTCTTGGAACGCTTCCCGCTGCCGCGATGCCTTGATGGATTCCTCGTTTCAACCGATCGCTTCGGTGCTTTCGGCTTTCCAGGTTTATTCTCTCGCAAAAGCAGAAGCTTACGATAGTGCCGCACTCTATGCGCGTCCGTTTCACGCTGAATCGCTCGTGCGAGATGTAGAGGACGCTGGGAACAAATCGCCGACGCTGGCGGCAACGCTCGCAGCCGTCTTGCCAGGAACTGGATACGTGTATGCTGGCAGGTTCGGTGAAGGAATCTCGGCCTTGACGTTCAATGGACTTTTAGGATGGGGAATTTATTCCCTCTTCAAGAACCATAATACCGGTTCAGGAATCTTACTCAGCACGATTACACTCCCATTCTATCTCGGAAATATTGTTGGGTCCTACAATGCTGCCGCATCCAGCAATGCACGAGACCAAGAGCTTGCGCGTGGCGTGCTGCGGCATACGCTTCAACTCGATTTCTATTTTTCGACGGCGTTTTTCGACCGGTGCTGGCAATGATACGGTGCATCAACGATGCTTACCGCTTATCGCCCTCTTTTTCAGCCGCTTTCTTTTTGAGGAGCTGATTTTTAATGCGCTGCCGGTGAATTTGCTGGTGCAGCGCGCGTAGTTCGGCGCGGGCGGTTTGCCGTTCGACCTGCTCGCGAACATGCTGGTTGAACTCGTGCTCGAAGACGAGGAGTTTCGCTTGCTGGAGCGGCGTCAAGAGCGGGGAAAGCGAGCCTTGAAGTCCCTGCTCGTGCGATTCGATCTCCGTGTTCAAGTCCTTGATCTTTGCTGTGAGCGCGCCAACATCGGCATCCGCTGTGGTTGTGTTCGTGGCAACGGCGAGCGCTTTCAGTTCCGCGTTTCGTTCCATCACGAGCGCCTGAATATCCTTTTCAGCCGGTTTATAGACCGCAAAGAATTTTTCCGCTGTTGCATCGTCCAGCCCGAGCCGTTCTTTGATTTTGGCGTATTTCAGTTCCTCGATTTTTTGAATGAGCGCGTGCCGAATCGTTTGCTCTTGTGGCGTCTTCGCAGTGCTCGTATTCACGGTAGTCGTATTTACGTTTGCCGTATTCGACTGCGCCATCGCTGGGCGCGTGGCGACATCCGACGCCCCGAATAAGGTTCCGGCGATGAGGAAGAAAAGAAATAATCGGAATTTCATACGACAAAGATATAAAAGATATTAGAGGAGATATTATTCGTTCAATATTATTCGTTCGATTGGAGATTTTGCAATACCGCTTCGAGTTCCGGCTGCGAAAGCTCGTCGAGACTGACGCCATGATCGGAGGCATCCATCACCGGTTCCGATGCTACGGCGAGATCTTCCCGCGAAAGTTCCGGCTTCGCTCCGTCGGTCCTGAAATGCTCGCGATGCACCCGCTCCGTATTCGTGGCGAAGGTGTGGGATTGCGCTGGCTGGACCCGTGTGCCGGGTTCAACCGCCATACTGCCTTGCGTATTGACCGGCGTAGCCGATGAAGGTGCAGGCGTCGACGTAACCGCTGCTACCCGAGCTGACGAGGGGCTTTTCGTCGAGAACGGATGGACGAGTATCGCCGCAAAAAGCAGCGCAGCGGCAGAGATCGCAATACCGCTTTGCCATGCGTGATTGGCAAACCAATGGCCGGCAATGCTGAACAGACCGGCTGTCTGGCGTTTTTCCACGCGTTCTATGACGCGCACGCGGAAATTCGCCCAATATAATGGACCAGGCTCCGTGGAAGAATACGGCACGTCAAGCTTTCGGAGTTTCTCCTCGAGCTTCAGAGCTTCCCGCTCCGTCACGTTTTCGATTTGTTCGTTCTGGTATGCCATGTTCTTATCGGTAAGACGTTTTGAATCCCTAAAAGTTTAACTCTGAATTTCGGTGTAACAGCGATGCATGACGAACCATTTTCTTGAAGCAAATGATAAAGCATGCCAGTCAACACTGAGCAGTCAATACTGAACTGGATGAAGTAAGCCTGGGGGCACCGAAAGGAATTAGAATTGTTAACCAGCTTGAATAATTATTCGAACCGGTTGATCATACATTCAATTATGAGCCAGATAATGCTGAGAATGATGGAATATGGGTCGGGCAATGACTTAAAAATGATTTGCCTCGATACGGATATTATGGTCGCTGCGTCATCTGAACTT
>DASYAJ010000584.1:0-1981 GCA_036501405.1 Kapaibacterium sp. (SeqCode) | reverse complement strand
TTTATACATCGGGAAATACCGATGAAATGATCGCCAATTGTTCTGGATTTCTTACCCATTACTCCACGACGGTTTATGTCGCGCTTGCCCTTGGGAAGGAAGTACACTGCGATCTCGATCTTGAAGAACTAAAACGTCTGCTGCCACTCCAGAATCGTTCCGCAGCAAAAAACATTGCGCGAATTTGCCAGGACGTGCTCGCAGAAGCCGCACGAGATAGCGCAGCCGCTACTATATCGATCTCCTTCGTCCAGCATCCATTGCAATGGGTCCGCGCGTTGTATCGAGGTTTTCGCACCATTCCGCAATGAATACACTCATCTGCATTCAGGCCCGTATGTCATCTACCCGCTTGCCGGGCAAGGTGATGCTGCCGCTTGCCGGAGCGCCGCTTCTGCAGCGCATGATCGAGCGCGTCCGCGCGGCAAAAGTCGCCGCGCGTATTGTCGTCATCACATCCTCGATGAATAAGGATGATCGGATCGAGGAACTTTGCAGAGCCATCGAGACCGATTGCTTCCGAGGCCATCCCACCGATTTGCTCGATCGCCACTATCAAGCTGCAAAACACTATGGCGCATCGGTCATCGCAAAGATTCCAAGCGATTGCCCGTTGATCGACCCCAGCGTGATTGAAAAAGTATTTCAGCATTTCGATTCCACGCGGTTCGATTACGTCAGCAATCTCCACCCAGCGACCTATCCCGATGGGAACGATGTGGAAATCGTAAGCTTCCAAGCACTTGAAACAGCGTGGCAAGAAGCCGATCGCAGCTTTGAACGCGAACACACCACGCCGTTCCTCTGGGAACGTCCGGAACGGTTCCGAATAGGGAATGTCGCTTGGGAAACCGGAATGAATTACTCCATGAGCCACCGATGGACGATTGACTATCCGAACGATTACGAATTCATTCGGGAAATTTACGATCATTTCTGGCGAAAAGAACGTCCGATCTTTTCCAGCCGAGAGATTCTGAATCTGATCGAAAAATATCCAGAGATCGCTACGATCAATGCCGGCTATGCTGGCGTGAATTGGTATCGAGACCATCTGAACGATCTACGGACTGTTACATCCGAACAAACGCGGCCCTTGCAACCAGAATTTATAACATGACATCGCTTTCTTCCTCACGAATGGACGAATTGAATGCACTCGCGCTTCGCGTTCGCGAGCACATTCTTCGTTTGGCCACCGATGGTGGCTGCTTTATCGGCGCGTCGCTTTCGTGCGCCGATCTGCTCGTCTATCTCTATAGCGAAGTGCTGAACGTTTCGCCTACGATGGTAAACGACCCCAATCGAGATTATCTCTTACTTTCGAAAGGGCATGACGTACCGGCGCTTTATGGCACGCTTGCGGAATTGGGATTTTTTCCGAAAGAGCGGCTGAAAAATCATCTAAAAACGAACGATAGTATTTACTGGCATCCAAACCGAGCGGTTCCGGGCATCGAGTTCCATTCCGGTTCCCTTGGACATTTGCTTTCCGTTGCCATTGGCATTGCGATGGACATCAAACTGCGCAAAGGGACTAATCGCGTCTTTGTCATTCTTGGGGATGGCGAACTGAATGAAGGCCCGGTATGGGAAGGAATGCTTACCGCCGCCGCCTACAAGCTCGATCATCTGATCGCGATTGTGGACCGAAACGAATTCCAAGCGAATATCCGCACGGAGGAACTCATTCCGCTCGAACCGCTCGCGCCGAAGTTCGAAGCAATGGGCTGGAATACATTCCGAACAAACGGACATGATTTTGCGGCATTGAATTCTACTTTTCAAACGGTCGTGCAGCCGACGCGGAAACCGACGGTGGTGATTGCCGATACGGTTCGCGGCCGAGGTTTGCCGAGCATCGAAAAACGCGCGGACCGCTGGTTCGTGAATTTTAAGCACGAGGAAATCGCCATGCTGATGGATGAACTCCATGGCAACGCAAACGCGCAACTTACATCTGAACCTTTAATGGTGCGTT
>DASYAJ010000583.1:0-7957 GCA_036501405.1 Kapaibacterium sp. (SeqCode) | reverse complement strand
ATTTCGAGGATGGCATGGACGGCGCACAAATTCACCGAATATTGCAGCGCCTGCCGGATGGTGCGCATTCCGCCCGGTGCTTCGCCTTCGAAGTTCCCCGGCGACCAGATATGATCGCCATCGGGAATCGAGATCGGTTCGTTCGAGACGGATGTTTCGGGCGTCGCGCCTTTTTCGAAGCAGGCGGCGTAGATAATTGGTTTGAATGCGGAACCGGGCTGGCGTTCGATCTGCGTCACATGATTCAAGCCGTACCGGGCTTCTCGGAAATTGGAACTTCCGACCATCGCGAGGATTTGTCCCGTTGTTTGATCGAGGCAAACGAAGCCGCATTGCAGTCGCAGCGCGGCCTGCTTCACGCTATCGACAAAATTTTTGTTCGCGCGAAGCTGATTCGCGATGGCGCTGCGATTCGCTTGCTGGGCATAGCGATACTCCATGTTCGAATGGACCGCTTTTGTGACGAGCGAATCGAGGAGCCCTTTGTGGTTGTCCCAGTTCCAGCGTTTATCGACGACGTTCTTTTGATAATCGGAAATATGCTGTTCGACGGCATCGTTGGCGGCGCGCTGCATCGTGGCGTTCAGCGTCGTATAAACGACCAAGCCATCACGATAAAGATCATAACCAGCGAGTTCTGGCGCGCGGGAAAGTTCCTCGCGAATCATCTCGACAAAATGTGGCGCGATGCCCTGATACCCTTTCATCGCCTGCACCTTGATTGGCTGTGCTTTGTATTCTTCGGCTTCGTCCGGCGAAAGCGATTTCGTCTCGACCATATTTTGCAGCACCGTATTACGCCGCGCGAGGGCTCGGTCATAATCTTCATCGGGATCGTAATTTTCGGGTCCTTTTAATATGCCGATGAGGTATGCTCCTTCGGGAACGGAAAGTTGGTTCACATCCTTGCCGAAATAGACCTGACTTGCGGATTCGATCCCATACGCGCCGCGCCCCAAATAGGCGACATTGAGATACATTTCGAGAATTTCATTCTTCGTATGCGTCCGCTCAATCTGCACGGCGGAAGCCATTTCGCGCAATTTGCGAACGACGCTCTTTTGTTGCGAAAGATAAAGGTTCCTCGCGAGCTGCTGCGTAATGGTGCTCGCGCCCTGACGTGGCGAGAGCGTAATCAGGTCCGTCCACGCGGCACGGATATTTCCCCAAAAATTAATTCCCCAGTGATGATAAAAATCGCGATCCTCCGTCGAGATCAATGCGGCAATGACGCTGTGCGGAACGTTATTCAACGTGACGCTCGTGCGGTTCTTGATATAATATTCATCGAGCCGTTCGCCATCGGCGCTGATGAGCTGCGTGGCAAGTTCTGGATGCGGATTTTCGAGCTGATCGAGCGTCGGCATTCCCCGCGAGACTGCAATCCAGAGCCATGCAACAGCGCCGATCACGACGAGGAGGAACGTTCCAAGTATCGCCTGCCAGCGATGAAAGCGTCGCACACGTTTCGGTTTACTTTCGCGCGAGCGCATGTAATCGGGGACTTCGTGTCCCTCATGCTCTTCGTGATCTTCCAGCCACCAATGCCTCGGCATAATATTATGCGTTTACGATTCTAAATCCTTCCTCGTCGAACACGCCGTAGGTGTAGTTGCGGATCCAGTCGCCCAAATTCACGTAGGTCCCTTTTGGGAACGGAACGATCATCGGCGAATGGCGATGCCCCATGACGACGAAATCGACGTCGGATTGTTCGATGAGTTTCTCGGCGAAGGAAAGAAGGCCGTCCTGTTTTTTGAGTGCGTCGCGCTGGTCGGTATAAGCGCGCGAGCGCGCACTGATCCATTCGGCAAAGCGAATGCCGAGATCGGGATGAATAATTCTATAACACGCCTGCAAGAAAGGATTTCGCAGAATTTTTCGTAATATAAGGTAGCCGGTATCGTTCTTGGCTTTCCCATCGCCATGCGCGATGTAAAATCGTTTTCCAAGGAGCGCGCGCTCGATGTCTCCGCGATGCACGGGAATAGAAAGCTCTTTCTCGAAAAAATCCCGATGCCCGAAATCGTGGTTGCCCATAAGATATTCGACGGGGACAAGTTCCGCGATGCGAGCGAACGCGGCAATCGAACGGACATGCCGGCGTGGCACAACCGAAGCGAATTCGAACCAGGAATCGAAAAGATCGCCCACGATGAAGAGTCCGCCGACTTCGCCCTTTTTTGCATTATCAATAATTCCATCCAGCACGCGAACAAGCCGCGCCTCGCGTTGGCGGTCCTCTTCGCGTGGGCCATAGCCCAAATGGACGTCGCTGATGAAATAATAAGTCATGGGGAAGGTGTCTAACGCTGCCTTTGGCTCATCCGTCCCGCGAATTCGTAGTCATTTCCCTACGAATTCGTGCTCATTCTGGGCCAATTCGCGCTTATTGGCTTATATGAAGGATCGTACGAAAAAGAATTGCCAGAGCGAGGTGTAACAATTGGCGACTCGCAGTGTTGTTTATAGCACAGAGAAATTCATCAGAGAAACTCATCAGAGCAACTGATCGAAAAATCCATCAGATAAATTGATCGAATGATTCGAAAGCTTCCATTCATCGCGGGCTTCGCCGTGCTCGTTGCGCTCGTCAGCTCGGGCTGCCGGCCTTCGTGCGACTCGATTCCGGGCCAATCGCTCGCAAGCGTCCGCATTTTAAATGCTGTCAGCAATTCGACGCTCTTGCTTGTCTATATCGATGGAAAACTCTTCGATAGCTGCTGGTATGACGTTACAGATAAGTACAATCCCGACTGGAACCCGAAGCATAAATTTTTCACGCACATTTCGAATTATATTTCCGATAATAGTCCGCTCAGAGCCGGGCCGCATACGGTTTCGGCGCTCGATGGGAATACGCAGGATACCGTGGCGATCTGGAAAGGAAACTTAGGCGATTACTGCCAAAGTCTTATTTTTCTCGGCAAGCAGCATGGCTCCGCCACACAGGCACCGCGGGCCGTGTACCTCCAGGATAACGTGCGCGAAGCGGAACAGAATACGTTCGCGCGGTTTGTCGATGCCGTCCCCGATATCGACGGCGCGAATGCCGGTGGGCTCGATGTCTATTTTGCCAATTCGGTTATTCAATCGGGCGGTGTGGCGAAACCTTCGCTCCGCATTCATTTCGATCGCATCTCGGATGCCAATGGGAGCGATAATGGCACAGGCGTCAGCACGAACGATTATCTCGAATTTCCACCCACGGTTCCGGGCTTGCTCATTTTGCCTATTGGCGATACGAACATAAACAATGCGATTCTGAACGTTCCTTATCCGGTTCCTACGACAAAAATTTTGGCGACGATCGTCGTCCGAGGAGAAACGCAGCCGGACGACCACGATCCCATCGCTTCCGTTCTTGTGATGGAAGACGGCCAGTGTTTTCCGGGAACCCTTAGTTTTTACATTCCGAGCTTTCTGATTCGGATGGTGAATGCTTCGCGCTATCCTAATCTGAGCCTGCTCATCAAAGGTCTCCCAGATGCTACTCCACGCGCCGGCATTCCGGCCAATGCCGGAAAAGCCGTGCTCGATTTGGGAATCGATTCCGTCGGCGCCTATATCCCGCTTAATCCCGATTTCGATGGGAACTCAGATTATTGGTTCGCGAAATCGGACAACGTTAACGATACCCTCTTTCCGTTCGCCTATACCGAGATTGAAAACCAGCGGACAACTTTTATCGCCATCGATACGATTCCGCATAATACCGGAACGCCCGGCATTGACTCCCTGGTGTTGACCGATACGGTTTCGAATCCTCCGAACAGTACAATGGGCCGCGTCCGCTTTGTCAATACATCGGCTGATTACACCGCGAATTTCACCTTTGCGGGGCAAGCTTATAGCATGAAACAGCGCGACGTGAGTTACGGCGATACGACGGCGGGAACCTATACCATTTCCGTAAACGGCCAACCCGTCACGCTGACCATCACGAACGACCATCCAGTGACGCTCTTTTTCATGCCGCAGGACGCCAGCGATCCGCTGCCTTATCGCACGAGCGACTAATGAGTGCAAGCAAGGAACCGTTCCCCGCGAAACTCCCGCATTTGCTCTTTATCACGAAGGAGGGTGGATGCTCGCTCTGCGACGATGCTTTCGAAGAGATCGAGTCGGCGCGGGATTATGTCGATTTCGATCTCGAAACAGTTCAGATTCGGCCCGGCGAACCGCTCTGGGAGAAATATTGGGATAAAATTCCTGTCATCCTGATCGATGGCAAACTCGCCTTCGAACACCGCACGACCCGCGACCAGCTCATCCGCAAACTAAAGCCGAAGCCGAAGTGGAGAAGGATCTTTGGCGGGTGATGAAGAGAAAAAAAAATCAATCGTCGAAAAATGAAGCGATGTCCGGTGCAGTTTGTGTTATAGCGATCTGAATGTTTCCACGGTTTGCATTTGGGCTCGGTTATTTGATCCTGCTTTTGGCGGTAGGATTGGTGGCGCTTGGTGTTCATTTCATGTCCGGCACGGTGCCGCAGTATTCCGGCTCGGCAAAAGTCGCCGGTATTAGCGGGACGGTCGATATCGATCGGGACGATTACGCGATTCCGCATATCCATGCGGCGACGGAGCGCGACGCATATTTCGGACTCGGTTATGCCGAAGCGCAGGACCGGTTGTTCCAGATGGAACTCGAACGGCGGCTTGGCGCGGGAAGGATGTCGGAACTCTTTGGCGCGAAAACGCTGCCGCTCGACAAGTGGTCCCGCACAATTGGCTTCGCGCGCATTGCCGATCAGATGTGGCTCAAAGCCGGGCCGCACACGCGCGAGGTGGTTACGGCATTCGTTGCGGGCATCAATGCCTATCTTGCCGATCACCGGACGCATCTGGACTTCACGTTCGACGCGCTGCGTTTAGTTCCGGAACAATGGCGTCCGCAGGACTGCATGATGATCGGGCGGTTGATGTCCTGGGAGATGAATTTTTCGGCGCTCGCCGATGCAGCCTTCGGAGATTTTGCGATGACGCTGGACACAGCACGGCTGCGATCTCTTTTTCCAATCTATCCCGATAACGGGGCGACGGTGCTCGGCGGCGCAAATCCCGAAACGTTTGTTTCCAATTATATGGCTGGGACGAAAGTCCCGCCGATGAAGACTGTACCCCATCCGGAACTTCCTTCACTTTCGTTCCTCAGCCCTCCTCCCCCCCCTCCGACGAAACCGATCGCCGTGATACCACACGATTCGGTTCCCGGCCCGGCAGCCCCCAGGAATACGATTCCTACTGCTCCGGCTTCCATTCCCCATGCGCCGCCTTCCACCAGCACAGCTCCGAAAGCGCATTCATCGCAAGCAACAACGAAAAAACCAGTAGCGAAGCCGAAGCCGCAAACGAAGACACACACGAAACCGCAAACGAAACCGAACGCACAGCCTGCAACGCCGCAACCGCCACCATTCAAGCCAGGCGTGAAGCCGCCGAAGCAGCCGCACTTGCCGAAACCGCTGCCTTCCATCGGAGCAAGAATTTCCGAGCATGAAGCATTCGCGAGCATGTTCCGATTAATGACCGGATTCGATAGCGTTCTCGGCGCACAAATGGGCGGCGGCTCGAACTCGTTCGTTGTTTCGGGTTCGCATTCTGCGGATGGAAAGCCAATCTTGGAAAACGATACGCATCTGCAACTCGAATCGCCTTCGCGATGGTATCTCGCGCACTTGACGAGTGACGATGGGATGAATGTCGCGGGATTTTTGATTCCCGGAATGCCCGTGATCCTTTCGGGCCGCACGAAGGAATTATCCTGGGGCATTACGAACGGTATGGCCGACGAGTGCGATTACTTTATCGAAAAGCTCGATTCGACAGGAACGAAATATATCCTGCCGAACGGCAAAGCGCAAAATTTCATCCTGATCAAAGATACCATTCGCGTGCGCGATTCCCAAAGCGTCAGCGAAGCCTCCGACGAGATGAACTATCAGCCCGGTGAGGCCCACGCGATGCAGAAAGTTCCGATCACGGTCCGCATGACGGTGCATGGGCCGGTAATGACGCCGATGCACCCGGACATGATCGCCAAAGTTTATCGCAGCGATACCCGCGCTGGTGGAGTTCCTGACACGTCGATGTTCCTCGATCCTTCCCGCCCCGTCACGATGATGTGGAACGGAACCTATGCGCTCGCCGATGAACTCGCTGGATTTCTGGAGCTTCCACACGCGCGTTCTGTCCATGAAGCCTGCGCCGCAATGAAGGATTTTGCTACGCCGTGCCTCAATCTCTGCCTTGCCGATCAGAGTGGGAATATCGGATACCAGTTTATCGGGCGAATGCCGCGACGAAGTGGCAACGATGCGCGGCAGCTCCTGCCGCGCGATGGAACGAATCCCGCCGACCAATGGACTGGATTCGTTTCAACCCCGATGCTTCCCACCGCGACAAATCCACCGCGTGGATATTTCGTCTCTGCGAATAATCCGCCGATGGACGATCGATCCTCCTCGACAAATAATTCCACGATTCCCTTAGGCCTGAATTGGGAACCCTCCTCGCGTGCCGACCGCATTGGAGAATTGCTTTCCGAACGTTCCCGCATCGATGTCGCCTATATGCAGAGTGTGCAGACGGACATTATCAGTTCCTACGATGTGCGTCGTGTCCTGCCATACCTACTTGCACTTTATCCCGATCCAAACCCACCCGAAATAACTCCCGATAGCAGCGCCGCCATCCGTTTGGACTCCATGGCTCTTTACTGGAAAGAAGATTCCCTTCTCCACCACACCACGATCAGCGATAGCGCGATGGCACTGGTGCGGCAAAAAGATTCTGCGCAGTTAGCCTCGCACCGTGTAAAGCGAGAGCTCGATACATCCGTGCATTATGTGAACGTCGATGCATTCACCTCGCAGGTGCTTTCCTATCTTCGAAACTGGGATGGCGGAATGCGCTCGGAAGAAATTGCACCGACGATTTATTCTGTTTTTCTGAATCGGCTGCTCTTCAATACATTTCGCACCGGGCTTGGTTCTGCTGCACATTACGCGGAATTTATTACGCTGGAAAACGTTCCGCTTGTAACGCTCGCGAATTTACTTCCCGACACGGCGAACGTCTGGTGGCATCGTTCCTGGGAAAGCCGTACCTCGAAACATTGGGGTCGCGATTCGGTCATTCAATTATCGTTCCGAGAAACGTTCCGTATTCTGGCGCAGCTTTTCGGCCCGGATATTCGGACCTGGCAATGGGGAAAGCTCCACTCCCTTGTTTTTCAGCACCCGTTCCATCAGGGCGGAAAAACGATTGCCCGGTTAGTCGATGTGCCGGCCGGACCAATGCCAGGCGGACCCACAACGGTTTCCCAGGCGACCTATTTTCTTTGGAACCCTTACGAGATGCAAGTCGGCCCTTCCATGCGGATGATCGCGACGATGAATGACGATGTGCTCGAAGCGGTTCTTCCGACTGGGAACTCGGAAGCCATTTTCAGCGACCATTATAAGGACATGCTTCCGCTTTATCTGCGCGGCTCGCTGCTCCGCCTTTCGCTGGACGCCACTTATCAACCTGGAAAAAACTGGAAGCGATTTGAACTCTCGCCCCAATAACACGGCGGCCAGATTAAAGAATAACGTCCAGTTGCACGGTTGCAATAAAATCGGTTGTACCGTTATAGGCTGAAACTCCACTGCCGAAGCGATGCATGGAGTCGTAAATCGTTCCGGCGAAGTTCCCGGAACATGTCAGGGCCGGAGTGGCTTGCACTTCCGCTCGAAGGGCCACGTGCCAACCTAATCCGGCAAGCTGTTGGATGGCTGCCGTTCCTGGCGTTTCCCTTTCGTAAATCCAGAGGCTCGATTTGAGCGAGGCGGTTTGAAAGCGTGACGTCCTAATCGAGAACTCGGAATGAAGATCTGGAACTTTCACCCGAATTTCTTCCTCGGCCATCCAGCCTGCTTCAGAAGTTGCATCGCGGAAAGAAGAAAGCGCAT
>DASYAJ010000582.1:0-1762 GCA_036501405.1 Kapaibacterium sp. (SeqCode) | reverse complement strand
TTTTTACCGATGCCGATTTTTCGACTCCGATTTATGAAGTCGCGAAAATCATTCCACTTATTGCGTCCGGCGAGTACGATGTCGTGATCGGCAGCCGCGCGGCCGAACGGCGAGCGCTCGTGAAAAAGCACCAGCCGTGGTATCGCGAAGCGATGGGAAGGTTTTACAATGTGTTAGTGCAGCTCTTTGTGTTTCGAGGCATTCGCGATACGCAGTGCGGTTTTAAGGGTTTTAGCGGCGATGCTGCGCAAATCCTATTTTCGAAGCTTCAGGTGCAGGGATTTTCCTTCGATGTTGAAATTCTTTATCTTGCCCGGCGTTATGGTTACCGCATTCGTGAAATCGCGATCGAATGGTATAACGACGAACGCTCGACCGTTGGAGCCCTAAGCGATTCCGCTAAAATGTTTTGGGAACTGCTTCGTATTCGGAAACTCCACGCTCACGATACAAATAGCTAATGGCTACTACGACGACCAAGTCCGCATCTGCAGCGGCGCGCGTTGCAACTCGCTCCGCTCAGCCGAAAGCGCCGGCCCCGATTCTACGTCTGAAAGTGTGGCAAGTCGCCCTTATCTTCCTTGGATTGACACTCGTCTTCCATTCGGGAATTCTGTTTGGCGGAAAATTTCTCTGGGAAGATTTTGTCGAGCAGGAGTTTCCCTTCCGAACGTTTGCCGCAAGCTCGCTTGCGCAGGGAATCCTTCCACATTGGGATCCCTACGTCTTTGCCGGGATGCCGTTCCTGGCCGATGTGCAGGTCGCATTTTGGTATCCGATCAATTTATTCCAAACGCTGTTTGTGTCGGATGGACATCTTTCCCCAGTCATCATGGAGTGGGCGATCCTGCTGCATTTTGCCGTTGCGGGCTTTGGGATGTATTGGTTTGCAAAAAAAATTTTCCATCTCGACGATTGGTCCGCGCTCTTTGCCGGTATTGCGTATGCCTTTGGCGGATACATCACGGCGCAGTCGATTCATCAGATGATTGTGTATCACATTGCGCTCTTTCCGTTTGTGGCCTACTTTTTTATTGAAGGATTTCGTTCTTGGAAACACGCGATCGCATCGGGTCTGTTTTTGGGAACGATGTATTTGGCCGGACACCCGCAGTCCACGCTCTATTTTACATTCTTTCTGGGTGTCCTTGCGGTTTATGAACTTGTGTATCGGGCGCGGCATAAGGACGAGAAAATCGACATCGGCGTCATTCTTCGAATGGCCTTGCCCGTCGTGATAGGCTTTGGAATTTTTGCTATTCAATATCTTCCTTCACAGGAGCTTGCCGATCTTTCTCGCCGAGAAACAATTACCTACGAAAAATCGCTGGACGGCTCGCTCACATGGGGCCATACGCTTACGCTGGTGCTACCGCGTCTCTTCGGTGTGACAATGGGCGATCCGAACGATGCGAAAGTTCCATACTGGAACGGTCCGTATTATCTTTCGTGGGAAACGGCGATCTATATTGGTGTGCTTCCTCTCTTTTTTGCGATCATGGCTGGACTGATGGCGGGGAAACGGAAATACGTTCCCTTGCTGACCGGAATGGGACTTCTGGCGCTGGCCTTTGCGCTTGGGGATCATTTCCCGCTTTACAAACTGTTTTTCCAGTTGCCACTCTTCGATAAGTTCCGAACTCCCGCGCGCATGATGATGGTCTTCAGTTTTGCTGGGGCCGCGCTTGCCGGAGTAGGGCTTTCGGAAGCATTGAAATCGACGGAAAACAAATGGGGTGGAACGAAAGGGCTTGTCGTCCGC
>DASYAJ010000581.1:0-1826 GCA_036501405.1 Kapaibacterium sp. (SeqCode) | reverse complement strand
CTTCGGCACTTCATTCGCCTTCGTGTGGAAGAGGACGACACCATGATGGGTGACGAGTTCAAATTCTTCAGCCCGAAGAGGCGACAGGAAATTACTGCCGAATTTTTACCCACACCGGAAATTATTCCGGCCATCTCCTCTTCCGATCCTTCGATGGATCAGGAACCATTCGCAACAGACGACGGAAATGATTCCTTTGCACAGGATGATTCCTTCGGGCAGCAGGATATGGGCGAGGTGCAGGGGCTGCGGAAAAAAGGTCGCCCAAGTCTCGGTGGTCGTCCTCCCAAACCGGGACAGCGGCGCCCCAAGCCGGACCACCCGCGCCGCGAAGGCAGCACCCAACGCCGGAGCAACAAACCCCGACCCAATGACCCGCAAGATACTCACTATTCTTCGGAATAAACGTGAAGCATTAATCATCAAAATTCATCGCAAAAACCGGAATTATGCCGCGATGCTCTGCATTGTATAATGCGAAGGTTGCGGAACCGCAGTCATGCGAACCGCGCCTTCTGTGGTGAAGGTGAAAGAAGCGCGTGTAGCCCGGAGCGGGATGCTTCGGGCTATATGCGTTTAAACAAGTCCATTCGCAATAGCCAATTAAAATAACCGATTCACCATAGCTAAAAAAACGGCTCCCCAAACTGAGCAGCCGTTGAGTTCCTCAAAAAACGAAAAAAATTAATTCGTCCGCATGTGCCCATTCTCGATCGGCATCCCCGACTCTTTCCCGATCAGCCGGCCATCCTCTTCGATCCATGCCCCGGACTTGCGGTGCCGTTCCTCATCCACATTATAGCCGCGCACACGCGCATACTCGATCAACTTATTCCTAAGAAGCTTTCGGCCCCGATGAAGACGCGACCGCACTGTCCCTATTGGGCAATCGACAAACTCCGCGATTTCCTCATACGTGAATCCTTCAATGTCGCAGAGAATAACAACCGTCCGGAAATCCTCCGGCAGCGATTCCACCGCGCGAGTCAGGTCGTCATCGAGTAAATTCCGATAGAGACGCGCTTCCATATCATTCGGATCGGTGTATTCCGAGCGAATGGTATTATAAAAATTCTGAATATCTTCGTAATCGACTTTATCCGGCTCTTTCGACTCCTTACGGTAGATATTGATGTAGGAGTTCTTCATGATGCGGAAAAGCCACGCCTTGCAGTTCGTGCCAGGTTCGAACTTGTCCCAGAAACGGTACGCCTTCATATAAGTCTCTTGAAGGAGATCGTTCGCATCATCGGGATCGCCGGTCATGCGCAGGGCGAAATTAAAGAGCGCGTTGAGATGCGGCATCGCCTCGCGTTCAAAATCACGATGTCGATCCCGTATTCCTTTTTCGTCTAATTCGCTGAGCGTCATATTCGTACCGTCCTGCTTTCTCTGTTAGTCTTGTTCGCCCCGTTGATTGCCCCGCAATAGTTGATCGCTCGCGCAATAAAAAATTGCTTTGCAAAATTTGGGGATTCATTTAGGAATCCGGAGGTGTTTTCAACTCTTCGCAGAGTTTTTCTTGTCCCGTTCCGAATTCCGGCGTGCAAAAGTACGAAATATTTTGGCCCATTCCAAGAAATTCGTATTTTTTTCCCCAAAATCCCCATTTTTCAGCTAATGAGGCAACCGATGGGCACCATGCCCGTTCCACTTCCGGCTGAGGTGCTATTCGCAAAATGTCCAGCGAAGTTTCAAAACGCATTCATTTGTACCGACTTACAGCCATCTTCTATGAAAAAGTTTTAAGTATTCTCACAACCTTCACTTCTTATACTCTATTGCTCGCTATTCCCAAAGTTCCGTGCGTGGGGAATGCGTTATTC
>DASYAJ010000580.1:0-3223 GCA_036501405.1 Kapaibacterium sp. (SeqCode) | reverse complement strand
CAAAAGCGGCATTGAATATTTTCATTCCCAAAGATATGTTGTCGCCGATGCTTATCGATTTAAGAATTTGGGGGACGTTCCGGAGCCAGCCTAAAATATTCTCTTGCACATTGGAAAAATTCAAATCTCCGGCAAGTGTGGGAGAAAAATCTTTTTCAATTGGCATCTTTTCGTTCCGATGTCTTTGCCAGACAGAATAAAGCTTCGACGTGGTGAACTCATATTCCTCTGTTCTCCACACATGCTCTCCCGGCTTTGGTAAATGATATTTGACCGATGGAACGACAAGCATTCCTTTTTCGGAACCAATCGGAATTGCCAAATCGAAAAAGGTGAGATAATCTTCAAAACTTTCGCTCCAACCCCGGCCTTTCCAAGTCACGGTCCAGCCGCGCTCCCCGCTAACATGCTGGCGAGTTCCCACAATCGATTCGACCGTCATCTTTGCAGCAGGGATCGCCCAGGCCTTCATCGATTGCTCCCCCGATTCGTCCTCGGCAATGACTGTTTTCATCACCACGAATCCCAAGCCTGCTTCGGCATCGCGCGCGATCTGATTTGCGTTGAGCGAAAGCTGTCCGGAAGCCTTCCCAAACGGATTTTTTATGGCAATGCCACCATAGTTGCTTGCCAGAGACACGCGATACGCATCGAGAACATATTCTTCCAATTGAGCAGGTAGTCCGGTGCGAAAGCGGTCGTAATCTTCTCTAAGCTTTTGAATAGAGGTCACAGTTTTAAGTGAGAGGGAAGTGATGTGAGAAAATTCCCAATTGAATCTTTGTCCGCGTCTGTTAAACCAAGCCCCCAGGGATCGAATGTTGCTTCCGGCGACACAATGCCGAGCCAGGAAAGCGCATACAGCATTCGTGCGATATATCCTTCCATGGGCTCCGTAAAGGTTACCATCGAAAATCGATCGACAGCGGAAGAGCGATACAGAAAATCGTTTACTTCGTTTTTGTAATATGCGCGCATCATATCGTACTGCAATGCCGTCAAAGCAGTTCCCATTCCGACGAGCGCCGCATCTACGCCCATCATAAGAGAGTAGCCAAGAAAGCGATCTTCGCCCGTGATAAGAAGCTTGTCGGAAAATTCCGATTTGATCGTTGCAGCAAGATTTTGAAAGGTCATTACACTATCGAGCGTCGCGATCTTGATTCCGATAACATTCGGAATCGAAAACAATTGACGAAGGATGTCAATCGAATAAGAAATGCCACCGGCTGATTCGTAAAGGTAAAACAAAATAAGCGGAAGCCCGGCTTTTGCAAGATCGTGATGATATGCAATAACGGCTCGATCTCGTTCGCCAGAAGGTAACATTCGCAATTGACTGGGTGGATGACAAAGAATTGCGTCAGCCTCAAGATGAGCGGCATGTTCAGCCATCGCTCGCGAATTCGCACCTGCAATGAGAACCTTGTGCGGTAACGATTCCCGCCAGTGTGTCAGGACTTCTCCTCGCTCTTCTACGCTCAAATAAATTCCGCGTCCCGTATGCGCCCACACCGCCACGCCGCCGATCGGCATGTCGTTCATATATTCCGTCATACGAATGTGCGACTCGCGATGAATGGTACGCTCGTTCGTGAATGGAACCGGAACGGCGGGAATGAGCGCGTGATGCAGCAAACCGGCAATATCTTTCTTTTTCATAACACTAATTATCGCATTCGCGATTATCTCCAAAATTCTTTCTTATTTATTGTATACTTCTCTAATTTCTCTGGATTTACTTTCCATCCGTCTTTCGGAAGAACAATAAATCCTTTCTTGTCAATTTCGAGGGGTGGTTCAATAACATCATCCTCGAACCAGCGAGAGCTTGCTTCGATGTCGGTCGGGTAACTAAATCCAGGAAGCGAGGCAAGTACCAGTGCTTGCATGCTGGCGATGCCAAGTTCCGGCATCGTTCCTAACCAGCATTTTAGTTTAGCGGCGCGGGCGCGTTCGAGCATTTTCTTCGCATTCCAGAGGCCGCCCACGCGTTGCACTTTGATATTGAGGATTGTTGCTGCGTGCTTTTTAATAATTGTTTCGAGCGATGCCAGAGAATCAGCCGATTCATCGAGGCAAATGGGCGTATCGATTGAGTGGGAAAGTTCGGCCGATTCATCGAGCGCATCGGCTGCGAAGGGCTGCTCGATCATCATCAGTTCAAACTCATCGAGCGAGCAGAGGAGGTCAAAATGTTCATCGAAATTGTATGCACCGTTCGCATCGACCATGAGCTGCAGTTTGTTTCCAAACTGCATTCGAATTTCCACGAGTGGTTCGAAATCCCATCCGGGTGCAATCTTTATTTTCACGCGTTGGTAACCATCTTTTCGGTAGCGCTCGATACGGTCGAGTAACATTCCGATTGAATCGTACATGCCAACGGCCACGCCGGAGGGAATCATGCCGATGGGAGACTGAAAAATCTCCTGCAAGGTTATTCGGTTCGATTGTGCGTAGAGATCCCATACGGCGCCTTCGATACCCGCACGCGCAAACGGCTCCAGCCCGTAAGCGTTCAATGTTTCCACAGACAAGTGAGGTTCAAGCTCAGGAAGCGCGAGGAGAGCGGGAACGAGATCGCGTTCCAGCGCCGTCCATGTCGTTGCTGGCGTTTCGCTCGAATAGAAGGAACCGCTCATCGGCGAAGCCTCCCCATAGCCAACGAATTCGCCCGAATATAGCTCGACGATAATACTCTCTTTTTGCGACACAACACCATTCGAAATTCGGAACGGTTCCTTCATTGGAATGGAAATGTGCCGAAGCACGATGCGATCGATCGATAGATTCTTCATCCCTTTACTCCTGTCCGTAAAAATGCCTCTGTAACATACCGCTGCGCAAAAATATAGCAAACAACGATCGGGACAATCGCGATGAGCGTACCGGCCATCAGCAAATCATACCGAAAGTTATGTTCCACTGTTGTAAGGACAGCAAGCCCAAAGGAAAGAGGCATTTTATTTTCACTCGATAAGAACAAGACGGGCGTCAGTAAATCATTCCAGATTCCCATGAAAATAAAAAGCGATAATACCGCAAGCGCAGGCTTTGAGAGCGGCAAAAGAATGGTCGTGAAAAATCGGAAGCGACTTGCACCGTCGATTCTGGCTGCATCTTCCAATTCTTTGGGAACCGATTCAAAAAATTGGCGGAGCAGAAATACACCAAACGCTCCCGAAGCGAACGCGCCGCCGAAAAAATGAGGCACAATGAG
>DASYAJ010000579.1:0-6316 GCA_036501405.1 Kapaibacterium sp. (SeqCode) | reverse complement strand
GAAGTTTGGCATATCGAATCTCCTGCTCGCGTTGCGGCGCCATGATCTTCCCAATGCGCCGGTCGGCATGTTCGCGGTATCGTTCGATTGTACGGCGAGCCAGTGGAATCTTTTCCTGCTCAGCAAAATACCGGCAGATGTCCCCGACCGTCGCGCAGTCGATCAGGAGCGATTCCACAATATCGAGCCGCCGTTCCAGTTCGAGCTTCGTGGGACGTGCGTCGGTGGTGTTATTATTTTTCGGCATCAGTCATTTCTTTGGCAAAGAATACGGTTCCGGATGTGCTCGGCAATCCGTTGCATGAACAGCGGTGGGACCGAGTTACCGATCCGCTGGACCGCATCCTTATAGGAACCGGCAAAACGGAACGAGTCGGGAAACGACTGGAACCGTTTATACTCGGCGACCGTGAACCGCCGCTGTTCCGACCAGTGCATGAGGCCGTGCATGGTCAGGTTCCCATCGTTTTTGGTCACAGTCGGGCAAGGACGGTCGGGGAACACTTTCACGCACGAATAGCCGTTTTTGACTCCCAGATCGGTCCGCTTCCCGCCTGGTTTCAGGAGCGGCCACGACGCGTAGGCCGCATATTTTTTACCCGCCGCAAGGAGCATCGCATGTTCGTCAGGATCGAACGAAACGTCCTTCAAGGACGAAGCAGCCGAAATGACTTTTGCACTACCGACTGGATGACTCGGAAGGATCCCCAGGTCGGTACGGACGCCAATAAATATAATCCGTTCCCGCGATTGCGGAACCCCGAAAAACTTCGCGTTCATCACACGCGCTTTTACCTTATAGCCAGAGGCTTGCAGTTCCTTCAAAATTTCTGTAAAAATGAACCGCATGTTCCCGCGCACCATCCCGGCCACATTCTCCATCACGAACACTTTCGGCTGAAGCCCGCGCAAGAGCCGCACATACTCGCGAAATAACTGGTTACGGTCGTCGCGCATACTCCTGCGGCCTGCAAGGGAAAATCCCTGGCACGGTGGAGAACCGTCGAACAGATCGAGTTCCTGTGGCTGAAGCCCTGTTCGTTCCAATATCTCTTCCACCGATAGTTTGCCAATATCTCCGTGATAAATTGGAGTATCCGGGAAATTGAGGCGGTAGGTCTCAGCCGCATTGTCATCCCACTCGACTGCAAGCAATACCTTCCCACCGGCAGTTCGGTAGCCGAGGGAACTCCCGCCACAGCCGGAGAAGATCGAGATAACCGTGAACTCTCTCATGATGGTGTGCTCCTATCTTTATACTTTCTTTTCTTTTACGGCATGGGGGAAGTCTCGGAGAATGTCATCGAGCCGTAACTCGAAAGTCTCTACGTCACTCTGAGGCAGTTTGATTCTGAAGGTAGCCATGACCGACTCGCCATCGGTGAGTCCGGCATCGAACTCGATCCCTTCGGGTGTACCACGAACGCCAAGTTCGAAATCGGTAAATCCCCAATCGAGCAGTTCACCCACTTCGAAATCGGATGTGAGCGATTCCATGTTCCAGACGCCCGCGATATTGCGGTTCAGCCGAATCACCACCTCCCGGCATTCGGCGTCGGTGAGCGTTCGTTCGGGCACTCGAACGTCCACCTCCCGTACCCCCAGAAGTTCCAACGTCTCCTTCCGCCTATGGCCCGATAGGATCGTTCCATCTGTATTGATCGCGATCGGTTCCACATACCCCACCGATTCGATACTCTGTTTCAGATTCGCCATCCCCTTCGCTTCGGCTGTGCGCGGGTTCTTTGGATAGTCGGTCAGGCTATCGATCGGTCGTCGTTCATTCGTCCATTTCATCGTGTTTTTCTTTTTTTGTTCAGTGGTCGTTCAATCACTCCTTTTCACATTGTCATGTCATTCAGTGACAAGCAATACTACATTTTCCCATTCTCATTCCCATTTGTCCCTAAGGGAATTTTGGGAATGGGAATGGGAAATTGTTGCAAAGCATTGATTGGGTTTTGGCCGGATCAAATATCCCTGGTCGTCCGTTTGAAGCGAACTTAATTTCCGATACGCCGTCGTGCTTGTCACACCGCGTGAAGCCAGCCGTTCGGCAAGCGTACTTTTTGCCTCGCGTTCTATGCCTTCAAAGGCGTCGTACAGGTCAAGTTTGTTCGTCTTTTCGCGTTTCTCATCGGAGGCGGCCAGCGTCTCGCCGTATTCTGAAAGGTTCATCGTAGCGCCCGTGTCGCTCAATCGAAATGTTTCCCCTTCCCATTTCAGAATATGGAGCACTTCCTTCGCGGCTCGCGGAAGATAGTTTCCTTTTACAATGGTCATTGCTCGCAGGTCTTCGCTTGTGGGATTTCCAAGCATGTCCAGAAAAATGCCTAAATGGATCAAGCATCGCAGCTTCCGCTCGAAGGCTCCAGAGCCGGATGTATGATCTTTGTGCGGCGCTTCTTTCGAGCCGCTCTTGCGCATGTGATGGACGAAAAGAACAAGGCAATTGTATGTTTGAGCAATATGGGAGTAGGTACCGAGCAAACGACGGACTGCTATCTCGTTATTTGCGTTGGAACCCCGTTCCGCATCGAATGCGAAAAGGTCTCCCCAGGTATCGATCACGACCAAATCGGCCGGTTCGTCTCTCAGGGCCGGTTCAATCTTTTGTGCAATCGTTTCTTCATCTTCGCACTCTTCGGCAAACAGGAATCGCAGTTTGTCATTCGGAACTCGGTGCCACTGTTTTTTCAGAAGGTATGCCGAGGCTTCGCGGGAATCTTCGCTCGCCACATAGATTGCGCTGCCATGCTTTACATTCACGGCGTGAGACAGAAATTCGTATTCTCCTTTCGCGACACCGATGGCAAGCTGTCTGGCAAACATGCTTTTGCAGGAATCGGAAGGCCCGACGATACCGGCCAAACCAACGGCGGGAAAAAGTCCCTCAACAAGCATCGCGATAGACTCTTTGCCCATTGCAAGCAGTTCATCGCTTCTGGCCCACGGGGATCGTTTCGGTGTCACCGGCACCGTGTCGGGGTTCCCCATTGCGTCCATGATGATCCC
The DNA here is from genome assembly GCA_036501405.1 of Kapaibacterium sp. (SeqCode). Classification (GTDB taxonomy): domain Bacteria; phylum Bacteroidota; class Ignavibacteria; order Palsa-1295; family Palsa-1295; genus PALSA-1295. Next base: position 3,301 of record DASYAJ010000579.1, on the reverse strand, counting down.
CGCTGCAATGGGATTCGAAGCATTATCATTCTGAAGTTCCAGGAGCCTATCCATGTTTAATCCCTAAAATTATTTCGTTGTACAGTGCATCCGCGCCATCGTATCCGTCCGGTGCATCGGGCCAAAGTTCGTAGGGATTGATAATCTTTGCGTGAGAGCCAACCTTCGAGAGAATGGCGTGTGCTCGTTCCGCTCCCCGCGTTCCCGCCTCATCCCGGTCAAAGAGAATATTCACCGTGCGCCCTTGAAGCACGCTCGCGCGTCGCTCTGTTAGCGATTCGCTTCCACCGGTCGCCAGTACACTGTACCCTGGCAGATAGCAGGAGAGAATCATCGCACTCTTTTCGCTTTCGACAAGCACGACCGTCCCTCGGCAAGACACTAATTGCCATTCTCCATAGAGGGGAACCGGATTTCCCTTGTACAAAAAGTGCGGGGGATGTTGCGTGTCCCGCAAGCGGTTCCAGCCATTCGGTGCATACCAAATCTTTTTGCAGTTTCGAAAGCGTCCTTCTCGGTTGATGTACCAAAATAAGGTTCCGCCGTCGCTCGAAAGGCCAACGTACCATTCACTCAGGATCGTGGGCCGGGTCAGTTCCGTAATCGTGGCCGCAAACGCACTTTCGTGGCGCAGTAAGGTAAGTTCTTCTGGGATTTTTTTCAGCATGGGAGTGTTAGGATAATCGCTGAAATACCCTAACGCTTTGGCGGCCTGAGTTTCCGCTTCCATGCGGCTCAGGCCGCTTTCGTATTCGAACTTGACTGCCAGTTCATCGAATGCGGCGCATTCCGGCATAGAAGGCCGATCCGGGCATGGTTCCCGTTTTTGAGCGCGGACCAGTGGAACGAGCGATTGCAAAATGTCTTCAGGCGGAACTTCACCATCGTCGTTCCGTGGTTTCCTTCGAGCATCGGTCAGGTTCAGGACTTTACCGCCCGGCGTGGTTAAAATCCCTTCGCGTGCGTTGGAGGCATTTCGATTGGGGGGAATGAACGTTCCACACGCATGGCATTTGCCCGACTCCGGGCAACCCGTGACCGGACTGAACGAGCGTTTCGAGCCACAAGAAGGACAAGGAACCCTCCTGCTCGAAAACTCGAAATGATTGGCTGTCCCGTTCATACGCGCCTCCGGGAATGCAGGGTGGCTGCAATGTGACTTGCCTGATCGGAAACCGCATCGGCTGTGGGAACAATATGTGAGGCAACCCACGTATCCAGGTCAGAGCGGCGAAATAACGTACGCGTTCCAATCCTGACGAACGGAATGCCGTTACGTCCTACGGCCTTCCGTATGAACGACTCGCTAAGGTTAAGATATTGGGCAGCTTGTTCCGCATTCAGCAGAGCGATTTCAGGAAAAACTGTAGGCATTGTATTGCCCTCCGTTGCAGAGTATTGCATACGAGTGCAAACATATCCAACGGCAGAATTCCCGGCTCTTTCAGGCAGTTTTTCGCAGCCTTCAGGCGCGATCCAGCGCCACTACGAAATCACAGGGATGTTGGCGAGTTGAGGGGAAGGATGATATTCGCCAGAACTGCGAACTTTGTGGTACGCATCTTTAATTTGTTTTGCAGTCGGCGTGTGTGGTAACTTTTCGAATAACCATTCCTCAGCGAGCTTCGGATAACGCCGGTCTGTAGTCATGCACGCTTCCACTTTCCAAAGCACATAACCAAAATCATTTAACGCGTGTCTCCATAAGAACTTGTCCGATTGCGGATCGTATCGACACCATCCATTCAACAGCCACTTTTGGAGTTTTTCGCGGTATTCGTTATCCTGCGCAATCCACACCGAAGCAAAAATCGGTTTGGGCTCTATTTTTGCCGAGCCGTTGGCCTGTTCCTCGGAAGTGCTTTTCGTCTTTCTATTAACAAAGAATCCCGTTTCTTCTAAGAGCTTTTCACTGGCATATCGAGCAGCCCATTCGGGGTCGCGCTGAACGAAATTCTCGAAATAGTCCTGCGCGATCGATTGTAGATAGCGCCAACGTGCCTGACAGTATAACGTTCTCTCATGTTCAGCAAGCTCATGATATTGTTTGAACAGCCTTTGAAATTCTTCCGCGCCGGTAAGATCATCTTCTACTAACGCGCGGAGTTCGAGTTCGTAGGCAGTTTGCGGTAATCCGACATTGAGCTCTGGATTGTTCTTATAATACTTTCGTGCAGCCGCTTGCCAAGTCGCTTCGAATTGGGCGTTCTCTTCTTCCAAACGTGCGAGGTCATTCCTGTTCTTCACATCGTCGAGTGTCATGGCGCCTTCGCGTAGTGCCGGTGGAGGAAGAAGTTCGGTTCCTATCCACTCATTCGGAACGAATCCCCAATACCACTTTCCGTCACGATGCTTGAACCGAAATTCAACGGCATTCGGATCGTCGCCAGGCTCCTGCGCAAGTCCCGGAATGGGAAGCTGTTCGGTCTTCTCAGCAACACTCTCGGGTATTCTGACAAAAGGGTTTTTCCCGGACGCCCGTTCAATCGGTGCATCGGCTTCAGTATCCCTCGCCTGTTTCAGGGATTTCACCTTATGTTCTCTCAGCTTATGAAATATTTCTCTTATTTCATCGTCCGTCGTCTTGAAATGCCGCGCCTTTTGCAAAAGCTCATGATCGAAGCGCGGAGCTTCCGGTGCCGTCATTGCATTATAGAGCGGTGTGATTGGAATACCGCGAGGTTCAGCATGGACCGCCCGTTCCAAGAGCCGAAATTCTCGTTCGAGAAAGTCCATATAGCAATCCTCGAAAAATTCGCCTTGACCTTCGGTTTCCATAGACCTATCGAAACCCATCATAGTGGATTCCTTCAGTAAATCGAATAATCGTTCTAGCCGAACTTCGGGAACCGTTTCCTCTTTTAGCATGATTCGTACTTCAGATTGGCTCTCTTCCAGCCTTTTGCGATTTCTCGCCACTACTGATCGAGTTCGTATGGCTCGATCCTCGCGCGCCCATTCATCGTGATGGGGAGCGGACTGCCACTCGGAACTTGGTGTTCCATCGTCCTCCAATGTTCGGAACCGAATCCACTGTGCGAATGGCGGTGCGGGAGGATAGTATTCGGTTTTATTGCTGTAAATCGTTTCGATATTCTCATCGTCCTTGCAGAGTCTAACGGATCGCTTCGCTATCATCCGCTCTTCGTGAACCAGAATATCGGCCACCTTCATATACCTTCCTTTTCTTGTTTCGTTTTCGCCGAAAGCATGTACTTCAATCAGCGCATTATCTTTGGGCCGCGTCCATACTCCTTCAACTGGAACAAGCCGAAAAGCAGGTCCTATCTTCGGTTTGCTC
>DASYAJ010000578.1:0-3602 GCA_036501405.1 Kapaibacterium sp. (SeqCode) | reverse complement strand
GATGAGATGAAGATTCGAGCCCGAAGTCCGAAAGCATTGGCGGCGTTTTTTATTTTCGCCGTCTCGCTTGCGGTCTTCGGGCTTCAGCTTCGTACGCTTTACAGCGTCCCTGTTTTCGATTCCGCACGTTGGGGCGGCGATGAGTCATGGCTCATGCGCGAGTATGTGAATCAAATGGAGCATGGCGTGCTCCTTTACCCCGAATACTTTGGTGGTGAGAAGCGGATGAATGGTGTGCTCGCGGGCAGTATATGGGGGAACTCGTTTCTCTTTGGACTGCCGGGAATGTACTTTTTTCCGCGATTCGATTATGTGTCCATTGGCCGAACGGTGAATGCCGTTCTTGCATTCTTTCTTCTTGCGAGCGTTTATGGTCTTTGCCGTGCGGTGCGTGTTTCTCCTCTATTGAGCTCTGTCACTGTCGCGTTCCTCGTTCTTTCGCAAGCCTTCGTTTGGGCGACGCATTCTGCGCGCTACGATCTGCTCACAGGACTTGTGCTCGTCTGGTACTGTTATTATCTTTCTCGAATCGAACGGCTGACTCTCCGTTCTTCTTTCCTCGTTGGTGTGCTCGGAATCTTCTCCATCCTTTTTTCTCCTCACTTGCTCACGCTTTGTGCCGCCGCAACGCTTGCGCTCTTCTTGCTTCATGCGATATGGAAGCAACCGAAAGCGATAGCGGCATGGCTTGCCGGCATTCTCGTCGCGATAGGAATTCTTTCGCTTGCCTATCGCATCGGTGCTGGCGAGGTTTCGCTCTTCGGGCATGGCGGAACATCGGGCATTTTTAATTTTGTCATTCGGGACATTCCGATCCTCCGGCCTTTTTCGAGAAATGTGCAGATCTCGAATCTTCAGGAACGGTTCCACATTGCGACGAACGATGTTCCGGGGCTGTTATTACTTATTGGTTTGTCAATCCTGTTTTTGGGTGGGTATAAATTCATGCAATTTCGTATGAAGCGTCATCACGTTTTTCTTCGTATTGCAACGGCGCAGGAACAGCGATTTTTTCTTCTTGCATCGCTTTTATCTACGCTGAGTTGGCTGCTTTTGGAAGGGAGCCGTCCGTATTATTTGTTTCATATCATACCCATGCTTGCCGTTGGATTTGCGATCATCCTTCAATTTTGGAACGATATATTTTCTACGAAATGGTTTGGCACAACCGCTGCGATCGGAGCAATGGTTCTTGCCATCCTGCTCGATGTTTCCCACGCCATTCCTTCGCCTGTGTTTGGAGCAACGATGCAGCGCGATCAATCGTCCGTGCTCGCACGATTCCTTCCTGAACTGAAGAACGATGGGCACAAAGCCCGCGTGCTTTGCGATGTTGCCGTGCTCGACCGCGCGCTATGCGACACCTCGCACGCGATGCTCACGCTGGACATGTTCCAGCCGCCGGCTGAGCCGAAAGCTTTAGTAAGTAAGCTGTATGCAAATAAAATCGACTATGTGATTCTGCGATCGAGTCCTCTCGGTTCGGCATTCGAGCCAGGTCGCGCGCTTATTCCCCATGTTCTCGATTCGATTGGAATTCTGCAAGATTCCACGCTGGGATTCTTTTATGACGACGGAAGGAATTACGATGAAACACTCACCGAATTGATCGACCAGGGCCTCGATACGCTACGGCTTTACCGCGTCAATCCCTAAGCGAGTTCAGAAGCGACGTTAATTCCGCCGGTTCCGTCACGGGTAATTGACATTCACCATTTCGGCAAAAATACGCAGCAGTTTTGTGGTCCTTCGAGGAAAGTGATAGTGCAAATGTTCCCACTGCCATTTCCGCCTTTATTTTTGTCAGGAGCGGCTGGAAGGTTTCGTTCACAGCGCTTTTGAGCTTCGCAATCGTTTCGCCTGCAAAGATTAATTGGCTTGGTCCTTTCAGTTTCCAGATTCCGGCACAGAGCATCTCGGGCATCGCATAAGGATAATTCCCGATCTTTCGCAAAAAATAATCGAGCGACTTTTTCGCCAGATCGGAGTAGGAATTATTTTCTGTCAGGACGGCGAGCCGCTGAAGGTTCAGGACCGCAATGGAATTCGGACTTGGTTCCGCTCCATCGTAATCGCTTTTGGTCCGAAGGATAAGGTCTGGCGCTTCTTGCGCGGAGAAATATCCGCCGTTCGCTTCGTCGTAAAAAAGCGAGTCTTGCTGCGATTGAAGTTCGACAGCGCGATGAATCCAAACGGGATCGAACGTTGCTTCATAGAGATCGAGGAAACCTTTGGTGAGGAACGCATAATCTTCGAGGAATGCCCCAATGGAAGCATCGCCTTGTCTCCAACGATGAAGCAATTGTTCCGAAAGCCGAAGCGCATTCCAAATAAATTCCCCTGCTTTGATGGCCGCATTCAGAAACCGCGCTTCGTTTAGAACATCCCCCGCCCGCGCCATGGCACCAATCATCAGACCGTTCCAGGACGTGAGAACTTTATCGTCCCGCAAGGGACGAATGCGCTGTTCTCGAATTACAAACAATCGTTTTCGTCCTTCTGCGGTAGCGGTAATGGATTCTGCGGATGTTGCATGTAGGACATTCTTGCCATGTTCGAAATTGCCTTCCTTTGTGATGCCATAGTATCTTGCGAATGCCCCCGCATCTTCTCCGAGCGCATGTTGAATTTCTTCGTATGTCCAGGCATAAAACTTTCCTTCCTCGCCTTCGGAGTCTGCATCTTCGGCGGAGAAGAAGCCGCCGCTCGCGTGTGTCATGTCTCGCAGGACATAATCGAGAATATCCTTTACGACATCCCGAAAAAATGGATCCTGCGAAATTTGCCAGGCGTCGAGATACGAATGCGTAAGCTGGGCCTGATCGTAGAGCATTTTCTCGAAATGTGAGACACGCCAAAAGCGATCGACCGAATAACGATGGAAGCCTCCTCCGAGATGATCGTGCATTCCGCCGAGTGCCATTTTGCGGAGCGTAAAGAGCGCTATTTCTCGCGCCTGTTCATTGCCGAATGTAGCGTAATAATGGAATAAAAAATCGAGTTGCACGGGACGCGGAAACTTCGGTGCTGCACCGAACCCGCCTTCCAGCGAATCGAATGCTTCTGCAAAATAACGAAAAGCAGCGTCGTAAAGCGAGCGATTGTTTAGCGTTTCTATTGCCGAATCGTTCGTCTGCAATTGTTCTTGCAGTGCGGAAGTAATTTCAATGCTCGACTCGACGATCTGATTCCTGTGGCTCGTCCAAAATTCTGTCACATTCACACAAAGCTGGGCAAAACTAGGCCGCCCATGGGCTGGAACCGGCGGAAAATAGGTCCCGGCAAAAATCGGCTTGAGATCGGGCGTGAGAAAAAGCGACATCGGCCATCCGCCGGAACCTGCCATAGCTTGCAGGACGCGCATATACACGTCATCGATGTCCGGGCGCTCTTCGCGATCGACTTTGATGGAAATAAAATTTCGATTGAGCAGCTCCGCAACCTGCTCCGATTCGAAGCTCTCGCGCTCCATGACATGACACCAGTGGCAGGCCGAATAGCCGATCGACAGGAAGATCGGCCTGTCCTCGGCCCTCGCCCGCCCCAGCGCCTCCTCGCCCCAGGGGAACCAGTCCACCGGGTTGGCCGCATGCTGGAGCAGG
>DASYAJ010000577.1:0-2536 GCA_036501405.1 Kapaibacterium sp. (SeqCode) | reverse complement strand
CGCATCCGAAAGGCCGTCGCCATCATTCTTGACCAAGAGCTTTCCAAGGTCCGAGGCAACCGTGATCTCATTATACTCGTCGCTATATACTTTATAGGACGCGCCGACACGCAGCTCGGTTGGAAGCGGGTCGGCCTGGATCGCATCGATATATTTAATTTTCGGTCCCACATCGGCTAAAATAAATCCCACCTGCAACGCATTGGCAATGCCATCGACGTAGGTCGAGTCGGGCTTCCACAAGGCGCTCAGATCGAACGAGACCGATTCGCCGACGCCGTTCGATTGCTCGTTCGCGACGTGGAGTGTCGAAAGCGTCGATTGAATATAACGCAAACTGCCGCCAAATCCCCAATCGCTCGAAAGCTTCGTTGCATAAGCGACCGTGACCGCATATTCGAAGGAATTAAAGGTCGTGATCGGGTTCGGGGATGCTTCGGTCGTGTAAATAAACTGACCGAGGTTGAGAAAAATGATGCTTGCAGCGACGGTGCCTCCAAATTTATCGCTATCGTTCCATTTGAAATTCAGATTGTCATAGAAGAGATCGCTCTGATTGAATTGCGGGAGCCATTGCGAATGTGTCAGGCCGACTGCCGTACCGGTCTGGAATGCAAGGCCGGCGGGATTATAATAAATTGCGCCGACATCGTCGGGCAAACTGGTGCCGACATCGCCCATTCCACTCGAACGAGCGTCCGGCGCGATGAGCATAAAGGGCACGGCAGTCTCGACGATTTGCAAGCCGGATGGCGGGGCCGTCGTGGATTGTGCGTGAGCAAAATCCGGAATCAGCACGATAGCCAGAATCGCGAAGGCTATTGCCGCATGAGATAAAAAGAGAGCGTTCTTTGTGCGTTGTTTCATTCCTATAGTCATTGTAAATCTTGCATCATCGCGTCACGATGCATTTGCCGGTCGCGGTCGAGGACGTACCGGCAGTTTGATCGTTGGCATCGATGATAAATACGTAGGCCCCATTTGCCACGCTGACGTTTCGGTTATCGCGTGCGTCCCATGGCACTTCGATAACGCTTTGGTTCGAGGACGCCTCGATCGTCCGCACAAGTTGTCCGCTTGTGGTATAGATCGAAAGCGTGACATTGATTTCGTCGCCATTTTGGCCGGGCTGCGTAAAGCTGATCGTGGTGTGGTCGGTCACGGGATCGGGCACGGCGAGCACATTATAAAGATCGTAGGGCGCGTCGGCTTTTGCAATAAAATCCACACTGGCGCTCGATGCGTTATCGTAGGTATCGAACGCGCGGACGTGCAGCGTGTGATGGCCGGGCGGAAAGTCCATCGGCATCTGGCTGGTGCCATCGGCAAAATCATTCTCTTTCGAGACATATCCGGGCGAAAGATCGACCGCCGAATCAAGGCCGTTGTCGACCCATGCGATAAAATTGTGGCCGATGCTCGCTGTGGAAGTATTGAGGCCATGGATATCGTGGACATCGACAATTGTCGTCGAATGCATGGAGACGACATCGCCACTTTGGAAATTGTGGCTTCCAATCCAGAGCTGAAGGGCCGGGCCTGCCGTATCGATAATGCCGGCGGTGATCGAATCCGAAATGAGATGCACCGCCTGGCTATTGCCGAGCGCCGTCCGGTTATCCAGACCGGAGTAGGCATAACCAGAGAGCGTCGCCATGCCCGCATTCAGTTTCACATCGCGCGGGATAACGAAGTCGATGGAAAACTGCCCGTTCGTCACCGAGGCTGTGCCGCGGTAGAGCACCGGCCCGTTAATCATCCAACTGTCGTTAACCGTATCGAGGCTCGAAACGAAACTGGCAAGGACCTTGTCGGGCGTATCGAACAGAGTGACGGTGACCGTCCCATTGAAGGCGGGTTCCATTGCGGAGCCACTGGTCGAGTCATCGCGAATGCTTCCAGCCACATGGACAACCGAGAGCGCGGGAACGGAAATCGTATCTCCACTGAGCGTTGCGCCATTGATCGAATCGAAGCTGACATAAAGCTTCGGCAAGAGCAGCCGCTGCGCCGGATCGCCAAGCAGATAAAAATAGGAATACATTCCCGAGCCATTGCGCTTGCCAACTAAAAGCGCTTGTCCAACCCTCGAAGTCCCGTGTCCGATGACGGTATCCTCCTTAAAGAGCGTTTGATAGAACGACTGAACGAGCGGCTCCTGGCTCGTGACAGAACGCGAAGTCCCCAGCATGCCGATCGCGCCGCCATTCGGATTCATCAGGAACAATTCCCCGCCGGAAAACACCGTGTAATCGTCATCCTGACTGAAATCGCAGGTGGCCGTCGTTAAAAAAGCGAGACGATTGAAATTCGTCATTGCATTGATCGACGTGGGGACCGTCAGGACCGCCTCGTGTGTCCAGACACTTGGGTTCCCATGTCCGACAAAGGAAAAGAGCACGGTCCCGGAATTGAGGGCATTGATAATCGCGGTATTCACCTGCGGATAGTTCCATTGCCCGGAAGAACTGATCGTCGGGCGGTAGGCTTCTTCGTAAATTTTATTGACGAGCACGCGATCCTGCAGATGCAAAAT
>DASYAJ010000576.1:0-21155 GCA_036501405.1 Kapaibacterium sp. (SeqCode) | reverse complement strand
GATGGGATGTACGAATGTCTTGTGCGAATCAATGGGCGGGTGCAGACACTGCCGATGGTGGTGGCGCAATAATTCCGCTAAACGAATTTGCGGCGCGTCCAATACCCTGGCCTTCGCTTGTGATGAGCTATGGCATAGACTCTCACTTTCTCTGCGTCGAAGTCATAGATAATCGAGTAATGATACCGTTTGAGCATTCGCACCCGAAATCCTTTGCGACTTTCCGGGTATCGATTCGGACTGTGCCCAATCTCTTCGAGTGCTTCCTCGACCTCCGCTCGAAAATTGCGAGCGATCTTTGCGCTAATCTTCGCGTAATAGCGGGCTGCCCTCAGCATTTCTTCGAGCGCGGCAGGATGGAGAATTGTCGTCACGAAGTAATTTCTCGCAATTGCCGAATCGCTTCGTCCGCTTCAATGCCTTGGACCAACCCGGAATCCCACTCCGCTCTGCGATGCTCAGCTTCGTCGATCCATGCCTGAGAAATCAGATCATCAGGCACGCTTTCAAGAAGTTTTTCAGCAACTTCCAGACGGTCTTCCGGTGTAAGTTCCATTCCGGCTTCGATGAGCCTCTCTACGTCTCTAAACATGTAATTTTAACTTTCATAAGGGATTTTTAGTGCCAGTTCCGCCGACGTCTCCATCGTCAATCTGCTCGGCGCAGAAGCCAAGCGCATCTCTTTTCGGGCGAAGTAGGGCGAGCAGCGCTTCACCTGGGACTAACCGACCTGCCCGACGGGAGGTATAAATGTCTCGTTCGGATGAATGGGCGGGTGTCGAGTGGGGGGGGGGCATTTATTGCGTTGCGATAACTACTTCTGGATTTGCGCCGGCGTGCCCGGCAGAAATCGCCCCTACGATTTTTTAAAAAAATCTAAAAATTCCGGGAACGGCTCATAGAAAAGCTGCTCAGATTAATGAATAAAAGTGCTTGCTTCATGAAGCACAAATGCGTGCGTGCAAAGTAAGATGATAAAATTGGCGAAAACAGCGCAATTTCGCAAGGTGAAATTTTTTTGTGTGCGTGTGTAACATAAAGGGAAGAGTTTCGAACTCACAGCCGCGCTTGGCTGTTTCCGCCTCGCTAATTAACCACCCCTAACCCCCGCCTTGAAAAGGCGGGGGATTTTGAAAACCGGCTTGAAAGGCCGGAGCAATTTTGAAAAACCGGCTTGAAAGGCCGGAGCAATTTTGATAACCGCCTTGAAAGGGCGGAGGAATTTTCGAAAACCGCCTTGAAAAGGCGAGGGGATTTTGAAGACCGCCTTGAAAAGGCGGGGGATTTTAAAGATCGCCCTAAAAGGCGGAAGAATACACAAAGATTATGGATCACAAAGAAGGACAATATAAAGTACGCGACCTGAAACTTGCCGATGCCGGTCGCCGGCAGATCGAATGGGCTGAAAGCCGAATGCCGGTGCTGATGAAGCTCCGCGATACCTATTCGAAAACGAAACCGCTTTCGGGCTATCGCATCGCCGGATGCTTGCATGTCACGAAAGAGACGGCTGTGCTGATCGAGACCCTGCAAGCTGCTGGAGCGCAGGTGACGTGGTCGGGTTGCAATCCGCTTTCGACCAACGATGAAGTGGCTGCCGCGCTGGCCGCTGCCGGAACCGAAATTTATGCGTGGTATGGCATGAACGTCGATGAATTTTATTGGTGCATCGAGCGCTCGCTCGATTTCCATCCGAACTTGACGCTGGATGACGGCGCGGATTTGATCTTTACGGTCCATAATAAATTCCCGCAGCTTGTCGATGAAATTATCGGCGGAACGGAAGAGACCACAACCGGCGTGCATCGTCTTCGTTCGATGTCGGCCGATGGGAAGCTTCGCTATCCGGTGATTGCAGTGAATGACGCCGAGACGAAATGGGATTTCGATAACGTCTATGGAACGGGCCAATCGACGCTCGATGGTGTGATTCGCGCGACTTCGGTTTTGCTTGCGGGCAAGAATATCGTCGTTGCCGGTTATGGACATTGCGGCAAGGGTGTTGCGATGCGCGCCAAAGGCATGGGAGCGAATGTCATCATCACCGAAGTGAAGCCGACGGCGGCGCTCAAAGCGGTGCTCGAAGGAATGCGCGTTATGCCGATGGATGAAGCCGCGAAAGTCGGCGATATTTTCATCACGGCGACTGGCGTGAAGGATGTGATCGTTGGTCGTCATTTTGATTCGCTGAAAGATGGCGCGATTATTTGCAACACCGGCCACTATGATTGCGAGATCAACATTCCGGAACTCGAAGAGCGCATGGCAACCAAACGAACGATTCGCGCAAATTGCGAGGAATATCTGCTCAGCGGGAACCGCCGGGTTTATCTCCTCGCGCAAGGCCGCTTGGTGAACCTTGCTGCTGCGGAAGGACATCCTTCGGAAGTAATGGACATGAGCTTTGCAAATCAGTTCCTAAGCCAGCTACGGCTTGCGGGTGTGGACAAAGGCATAGAAACGATGGAACGCGGCTTGGTCTATGACATTCCGAACGAGCAGGACCAGGAACTCGCCGCGTTGAAGCTCGAAACGCTCGCCGCTGCGATCGATGCACTGACCGAAGAGCAGCTCGCCTACTCGATGGACTACGCGGCGGGAACGTAAAAAATATAATTCGCTATGCTCGATCTCGACCAATTAGATGCTCTTTCGAAAAAAGTTCTCGGCTTTTCGAAGTCCGATTGGGCGGAAGTTTCCGTCCAAAGCGGCCACTCGGCGAACCTTCGCTTCGCCGCGAATACCGTAACGACAAGCGGAGCATCGAGCGATACGTCCTACAGCATCACTTCGGTGAATGGAAAGCGCGCCGGTTCGGTCGATTCGAACGATCTATCGGACGATGGCATCGCGCGAGCGGTTGCGAAAGCAGAGGAAATTGCGTCGCTCGCGCCGGAGAATGAGGAACTGGTGCCGCCGCTGACCGAAAAGCAGGATTACCTTCGCTCCGCGGCTTACGATGAGCCATCGACCGATTTCGATTGGGCGGCCAGTGAACGGGCGAAGATCGCCGATGCCTCCATTCGCGAGGCGCTGGCGCATAGTTTTGAGGCAGCAGGATTTCTCGAAACAGATATCAGCCATAGTGCTTATCGGAATTCGAAAGGTCTTTTCGCGGCAGACCGTCATACCCGCACCACATTCTCGTTGACGATGCGGACGCCCGATGGAAAATCGAGCGGGTGGAATAAAGGGGCGTCGCAATCGATTGCGTTGCTCGATACGCAAAGCGCGATTCTTCGCGCGAGCGAAAAATGCGAAGCCTGGAAAGGACCGAGCAATCTCGATAGCGGCGTTTATAAGGTGCTGCTCGAACCGAGTCCGGCGGCCGATTTGCTGCAGCAGTTTGTCTGGTCGCTCGATGCGCGGGATGCCGAAGAGGGCCGAAGCGCTTATTCGCGGGCCAATGGCGGAACGGCGCTCGGCGAAACGCTCGTCAGCGAAAAAGTTCACATTTATAGCGATCCCTCGCACCCCATCGTTCCCTCCGGTATTTACGGCGAAAGCGGTTTGGCTATTCGCCCGACCGACTGGATTACGGCTGGAAAACTTATGAACTTTACGCGTGGAAGATACTGGGCCTCGAAAAGCGGAAAAAATCCCGTTCCCGGACCGACCAATTTGATCATGGACGGTGGGAACTCGAAAGAGGAAGATTTACTCGCGAACTTCAAAGAAGGGCTGCTTGTCACCAGCTTCTGGTATATTCGGGATCTCGACGACCAAATTCTGCTCAAGACCGGCCTGACGCGCGATGGCCTTTATTGGGTCGAAGATGGAAAGATTCGTTATGGGGTAAAGAATTTCCGTTGGAACGAAAGCCCGATTACGATGCTGCAGAATGTGATTGATTTTTCACAACCGGTCATCACCGCCCCTCGCGATGGGTGGGACGGCATGCCGATGTACGTCCCGATGCTCCAGGTGAGCGGTTTTAATTTCGCATCGCAATCGGATGCGACCTAACGTTGGAACGCAGCATGAAGGGCGCTTCATCCCGTCGTAACGATTAATACGGCTGGCCTTTGCTTTGCTCTACTTTAGAGTATCTCTTACCCCGCAAGGGGAGGAGTGTACCATAAAGAGGATAAACGAGAAAGTAAGGGTGAAGTAATGTTAGCGCAAGTAACGATCGATGAATTAAAAAAACTGCTGCTCGGCCCACGGCCGCCAAAAGTAATCGATATTCGGGAACCCGAAGAATTCGAGCGCGGCCATGTCAACGGCGCGGAACTGATTCCGCTGCCCCGCCTGGCCCGCGAAATTTTTCGACGCCATCCCGATAAGCATTTGGCTGTTGTTGTTTATGACGATCTTGGAGTTCGTTCCCATCATGCGGCGCGTCTCCTGCGGGCCTTGGGATACCGAAATGTTCGGGAAGCAATTGGCGGCTGGGCACCGGCGTAAAAAAATAAATCATTCCATTTAAATTCTGTAACTTTCGGCCTTTATTCCGTGTCTTTAAAAAATGAATTTCACACAAGTCGTGTGGAATGTTCGTATATTTGTAGGCTTTGGAAAAAGTACTGCAATACGTCGAACCGTTAGTATGGCAGTTTTTTCAGCTATTTTAACCACTTTTTGATGGGATTTTTTTTACTAAATTCACAGAAGAACCGTATGGTACACACATTCAAAAAATCAACTTCTCTTTTGACGCTTTCGCTGCTCGCCATTGCGACGATTGCTGGGTCTTTTCTGAGCCCGAGATCAGCAAATGCTCAATACAAACGCGTCTATCTTGAGGAGTTTACCGGTGCTTGGTGTGGCTTCTGCGTTCGCGGCGCATACGCTATTAACAATCTTTATGCAACCTACCCTGGGCAGGTGGTGGTCGTATCGATCCATAGTGACCAGAATGGGAATCCCGCAAACGATATGATGGATATCCCTCAAGGCGATTCGCTGGTCTCCGGTATCGGACTCCCGAGTGCAGAAGTCCTTCAGGGGTTCCCGGATGGTTGGACGGCTCGAAGCATCGCACCCGGATCGACCACATGGAATGTCGATCCCTCTGCTTGGGCTACAGGGGTTGCTGCTAAATTTGGAATAGGTGGTACCGATGGTATCGTGGCTGGTCTCCTTGCGGAACCGGTTCAAGCGACTGTCACCGTCGATAATATCTCATTCGACAACAACTCTCAGCAAGTGACCGCGACGGTCTCCGTGACGTTCGCAAAGGCGGCGTCTGGCGATTTACGGTTGAATCTTATGGTCACCGAAGACAGCGTGACGGGTTCCGGATCTGGATGGGACCAGCATAATTATTACTCGGCTACGGGTTCGGTCGGCCCAAGCGTGCCCGGCAACCCACTGTACAACCAAGCGCCATCGATTGCAGGTTGGGAACATATGCACGTTTTTCGTGAAGCGGTCGGAGGTGTTCTTGGGCAGCCTGGAATAATTCCATCTAGCGTGACGGCAGGCAGCACATATTCTACCACATTCACATTCACCTTGCCTTCGAATGTTGAGGATCCAAACCATGTGCACTTAATCGGAATGGTCCATGAATATAGCGCTACGAATGCATCGGGAAATCAGGTTCTGGACGCGGAAGAAGTTCCACTTATCGGTCCAGCCCCCAAATATCTCATCTCCAGTATTTCGGTCGCACCTCAGACTCTCTATAGCATTGCAACGAGTAATGGCACCACACAGGTCCCGATGGTTATTACCAATAAAACCGCTTTGCCAGGCAGCGATGGTAAGGATTCTGTTACCGTAAGTCTTTCGGTTGACCCGTCGAGCCTTCCCACTGGATGGTCAGCGACGATTTCGCCTTCGACCGTTTCGGTTAAGAACGGTGGAACGGGTACCGCAACACTCAATGTGACTGCTCCAGAGCAATCCAGCTTTGTCAATGTTTCTGTTCTTGCAACTCCGGTTGCGCCAGGATACATTGTTGCGACAGCGAGTGGAGTGGCTTACTTGCTATCGAGCAATACTCGTTATGGTGTGTACGTACCAAACGGCGGAGCTGCCGAGAATGCATCTGTTGCAGGACTTCCCGATTCCATGAAGTTGCATACAGCGGTAATGCCACTGACGTCAGACATTTTACAGAATTACGATTACACGCAATTCCCGGTTATCATTCTTAATAACATTCCCATTCTCGATTTTAATGCTGATCTCGGCTTAGGTGTTGCACCTTCGGTTCAAATGATCGAAGATGAGTTAAGCTTAGGTAACAAAGTCTTCATCAATTCAGATGATGCTCTCGGCTATGCGTTTGACGGAACCGATGGGTACTATTCGCAATACGCAGGATACACCGAAACATACGACGTTCAATCGTTTTACCAGCAGATGGGATTCAATTTCCAAGAAACCGTCCGGAATTGGAATACGAATACAAATTTGCTCACTCCATTTCCGCTTACCGGATCTACGGGTGAACCTGTTGGCAATAATGAGAGTGCAAAAGATAAAGGTGGATTTTTATCGGAAATTTACAGCCTCGATTCTGTTTCTACACCTGCCTTTTATACCGGCGATGCAAGCAGTTTGCTCGGATCGCTCTACGTAGATTCTTCCACGGGAGCAAAGCTGGTTTATCTGGGTTTCGGTCTCTCCGAACTTACGAATCAGACGCAAGCCGATACCATCTTCAACCGCTCCATCAATTGGCTTCTTTCCACCCAGAGTGCGGGTGTGGATTTAGCTGCAACCTCCTCGACTGCCTTCACCACGTATCCGAATCCATTCCATGGAACGACCCAGATTAGTTACACGGCCGCGCAGGGCGAAGAGAACGTCACGCTCGCAGCCTACGATCTTCTCGGTCGCGAGATCATGCCGCTTCCAACGCATCTGAGTGGCACGACCTACGTTGCCTCCTTCGATGGCAGCGCATTTGCCGATGGAACGTATGTCATTCTTGCCCATTCTTCCACGGGTACGAAAGAAGTGCGAGTCGTTAACCAGCAATAAGGCGTAAGAATATTGACGAAAGGGTTCCCTAAAAGGGCCGCTTTCAAAGACCGGGGCTTTTCGAAGCCCCGGTTTTTTTGTGCCGAAAGTGGAAGGATTTTTTGAACGAACCAAACCCATTCGCCTTCTTTCCGGTTATGATAGCACCCGAAGTCCTCATACTCGAACGATGATCTTTCCACTCGCCGCTTTTCCTGTTGCAGGTATTCTTGCGGCGTTCCATCCGATAGCCTCGATGTCGAGCACGATCCTCGCCTTTCTGGACCGCGCCCTGGTGAACTACGGCTATGCGATCGTTTTCATCGCGATCATGGTCGAGAGCATGGGTGTGCCGTTTCCAGGCGAGACGATGTTGCTTGTCGCTTCGGCGTATGCGGCTTCAACGGGCGCGTTGAATATCGTCGGGGTGATCGGTGCGGCAGCCGGCGGCGCGGTCACAGGCGATAGTCTTGGGTATTGGATTGGCCGGGAAGGTGGGCGAAGGCTGATACGAAAATACGGGAAGTTTGTCGGACTCACCGAGGACCGTTACCAAAAGGCACAGGACTATCTAAAGCGTCATGGAGGCAAAGCTGTCTTTTTCGGGCGGTTCGTTTCGATTGCGCGGACATGGATTGCGGTGCTTGTTGGAGCGCATCATTTGAACTACCTGCAATTTTTGCTTTACAATGTAATGGGCGGGGTCGTGTGGGCCACACTGTACGGTTCGCTCGGTTATGCGTTCGGTTCGAATTTGCCCCTGTTGGAAACCTGGGTAAAACGCGCTGGAATTACGATTACCATTTGCGCCGTGCTTCTCATCATCTACCTACTCTATCTTCGCAAAAAACGGAAGGCCGCGAAATCGAGCGAGCCATAAAAAATGAATCGCGTCACAGGGAATTTTGTATCGTCGTGAATGCTTCTTAATGGTCAACCCTGATTCATGGATCCACGCGTAACGTTGCCTGAGGAAGACCACTTCCCTACTATGGAGGAATCGCCGGAACTCTCCGGCGAAGCTCCCGATTCCGCGCAACCTGAATTTTCCAGCGCAGGTCGTTCCCGTTCCACGCCTTCGGAACGATTTCGCGGCCATCTCTCGGAAGCTTTGGTCAACGAGCTCTTCGAGCAAGTTGCCTTGGAGCGTTCTCACGAGGCTTTCGATGAACTTTATGATTTGCTCTTTCCGAAAGCCTACGCGCAAGTATTCCGAGTATTGAAAAGCGAAGAGGATGCGCGGGACTTAACGCAGGAAGTGTTTGCGCAAGTCTGGGAAAAAGCTCCCGATGTTTACCCTCATCGCAATAGCGCGGGGTGGATCATCGAAATGGCAAAGCGGCGCGCGATCGACGAGACCCGAAGTTCCCGTTTTCGCCATGCCCGCAATAGCGACGCCTTCGATACGGATGCGCACGAACACCTGCTGAATCACACAAATCTTTCCGATGACGAATTCACGCCGGAAAAGCTCGAACGCCGCATTGCTCTGGCCATGGAAGCGCTGACCCCTAGCCAACGACGGGTGATGGAACTCGTGTTTGCCGGCAAATCGTATCGCGAAATTTCCACAACCTTGCAGGCCACAGAAGGCGCAATCCGAAAAACGGTGTTCGATGCATATCGGAAAATTCGTCCACTGGTGCTTTCCGGCAAAAGCAGTTCCAGGAACAATGTTGCGATCAATGTCGCTTCGAACGGAAGCGAACAAAGAATCGAAGGAACAACCGCGATCGCTGCTGGAAATGGATCTCTTTCCTCAGAACGCGGACCGAAAGAAATAAAAACGCCGCGAAAACAGGAATCCGAACAGTTCCTATCCCGCAATGGCGCTGCGCAACCTAGGAAACAGAATGCTTCCAGGAAAAAAGACCGCGCTGCTTTTTTTGCAGAATTGCCGGAGATGGAACTCGTCCAAACGCCGTTAGATAAAGAAAAAGACGCACTGCTCCGCGAACTCGAAGAACATATTCATCCGCCGCTTTCCCATTCAACCTGATTTTGATTATGGACCGTCGTAAATTTTTACAAGGTGTGCTCGCCGCCGGCGCGCTCACGAAAGTGGGCCGTGGCGCGCAGAGCCGTCTTACGCAACAGGGGAATGCTTCCGCCATTGCGCGACAGGTAGTTCCCACCGTTTTTACGCTCTCGAAACCGGGCCAGTCCGAGCAGGATATGGTCGATGCCCTCATCGCCCAAGCCAAATCGCTCGGTGCAACCTATTGCGATGTGCGGCTCGTGCGCGTGCTTTCGCAATCGGTGAGTGCGCGCGATCAGGTTGTGAGTGGCCTTTCCGATTCGGAAACGTATGGCCTCGGACTACGCGTGATTAAAAACGGTACGTGGGGATTTTCCGGGACACGCAACGTCGATCTCGCCAGCGGCAAGCTCGCCGCGCAGGAAGCGGTCTCGATGGCGGAGAATAATTCCAAACTCCAGCGTATTCCGCTCGATCTCGCGCCGGTCGATCCGGTTCAGTCCGAATGGAAGACGCCGATCGTAAAAAATCCGTTCGATGTCTCGTTCAAAGATCGCGCGCAGTTCCTGCTCGATATGCACGCGCTCGGCGCGAGCGTTCCACTGAGTGGCGCAATGCTAACGCTCTATTCCAGTTTGCGTTGCGTCCGCGAGGAGAAGTATTTTGCATCGAGCGACGGCTCGAAAATCTGGCAGGAAATTACGCGGATGGATCCCTCCACCTGGGCGACTGTCGCCGATTCTGCGAAAGGAGAATTCGCGTCGCGTGCTCTCTTCGTGCTCCCGCAAGGACGCGGATTCGAGTACATCGAACAGTATCCCTATAAAGACGAAATAAAACAAGCAGCCGCCGAAGCGCACGAAAAAATTTCTGCCATACCCGTCGAGCAAGGTAAGTACGATCTCATTTTACATCCCACACATTTGTGGCTCACAATCCATGAATCGATCGGGCATCCGACGGAACTGGACCGCATCATGGGCTACGAAGCGGACTTCGCGGGAACGAGTTTTCTCAAGCCCGATACCTGGAAGAACTATTCTTACGGTTCCGATTTGATGAATATCGTTGCCGACCGCACGCAGGAAGGCGCGCTCGCAACGGTCGGCTTCGATGACGATGGCGTCGCGGCGCAGTCCTATCCGCTCATCACGGAAGGGGAACTCGTTGCCACTCAGACGACGCGCGAACAAGCGAAAATGATTGGCGACAAAGCTTCTCACGGGCAAAGTTATGCCGAAGGATGGTGGGCAATCCCATTCCAGCGTATGCCGAACGTAAGCCTGCAACCGAATCCGAAGAAAAAATCGCTCGACGATATTATCAAAGATACCGGTAAAGGAATTCTCATCAAAGGGAACTCGAGTTATTCAATCGACCAGCAACGCTATAATTTCCAATTCAGCGGACAGGTCTCGTATGCGGTCGAAGATGGAAAAGTGACGCACATGCTGCGCGACGTTGCCTATTACGGAAAAACGGAAAAATTCTGGAACTCACTCGATGCGCTCGGCGACAAATCCGAATACATGCTTGGCGGCGCGATGTACGATGGCAAAGGTGAGCCGGAACAATCGAATCCGGTTTCACATGGCTGCCCCTGCGCGCGATTTTCGAGCCAGCGCGTTATCAATACGCGCCAGCAATCGGCCAATCGCAAAGGCGGAATGGTATAACATCCGGATGGATAAATGAGATTTATGTTCGACGCAGAGAGTTCGGTCGATGGAGTTTTAATCGAACCTCGACTTAAGGCGACCAGACTAGCTTTTTAGCTTTTATAATTTTGTTCGATTGTGATTAAACCATTCTGGGTTTGCTCCCTCTAAGAGAAGTTCAGCATTTGCTTGCGATCCCCGGCCGTCGCTTTCCGTCAACCGATCACAATTAAACTCATTTTGCATGCGCGTTCGTCGTGCGGCACTTGCCGTATTTTTTATTTTTATTGCATCATCCGTTTTTGCGCAATCGGCGCAAATTGTTATGCCCGAGGGAATTCTCCATCAATATCCTCTTACCGACAGTCGTGAGGTTCCGATAACAACAGATATTGGCATTCGCGCTTTGGGCACCTACGATGCCAATGCACTCGAAGCGCAGAAATGGATCGCCTTCGGAAGCTTGTCCGGTGCGCACACGCTTATTGCACATTTGAGCCATGACCGCACGGATGCAATCTTTCATTCAGCAACGACTTTTGCATACGGAGAACGAATATCTTTTGCATGGCAACCCCGCTCCTCGGTGGAACGATAATTCGAGATTCGATCGAATTCATAACAATGGTGCGTGCGGCGCCATCCGAAATTCCCGATTTATGCGTGACGAAGATTATCGCGCAGCAAAAAGTCAGAACATTGTTCGGCCGCTCAATATCGACGATTATCTTCTTCCATCCATGAACGTGACGGTCGATGACAGCGCCACTCCGGGGACTATTTATTTCGCTAATTTTGGCTTCCAAGCGGTTCCCAACGATTGTTTCCTCTTTAATCTCAACGAACACGGTGAAATCGTCCGAGATAAACCTTTGCCGAGCGAATGGGGTCTCGATTTCAAACGGCAGCCGACCGGACTTGAAACCTATTACGATATCAGCACCGGTTGTTTTTTCGGTCTCGATTCGAATTGGAACGTCATCGATACATTCCGCGCTCTGAATTACGGCACCGATCAGCACGAACTTCTCGTACAACCCGATCAGAGTTATGCACTGCTGGGGATTTCGATGACGACGATGAATCTGAAACCGCTTATTCCAGGCGGTCAGGACTCGGTCATCATTTTGGGTGATGTGATCCAGAAGTTCGATCAGGATGGGAACCTCGTCTTCCAATGGCGCGGTATCGACCATTATAATGTTCTCGATTCAAAGTATAAGGACCTGACTGCGACGGAAATCGATTTCGAACACTCCAATTCGCTGGCCATCGATACGGATGGGAACATTTTACTTTCCAATCGCCATCTCTGTGAAATTTCAAAGATCGATGGCGTCACCGGAAATTTTATTTGGCGGCTCGGCGGCGCGCATAATCAGTTTCAACTCGTGGGTGATTCGATCTGGTTTTCGTTCCAACATGCCGTGCGAATTCTTCCGAATTTAACGCAGGGAAATCTGACGGAACTTACTATTTTCGATAACTCGAATTACGATACCGTGACGGGCGGCAACTTCCGATCGATGGATTTGTGACAGGTCTGTACGAATGTGTGGTATCAACTCCGGAATTTACAATGGTGCGATCAATTTTCAATTTGAAATAACGAAAAAGCAGCCTTTTAAACTTTATCTCGTCTAATTATCAAGCGAAAATGCCGATTTCGTTAAGGAATCGGTATTTTTGAATTATGCCTGAGTTGTCCCTTCACGCCTTTGGCGGAATTTTTGCATGCGGCATAAATGTCATTTTGCGCTTGAATTCTGCGCAAGCGGCAAATTTTCGACATTAATGCTTATTGAGCACCATATCCTTCAGCCCACTGCACCAGCTGTAGTGGAGCCGACTTCTCGTCATTGGCGCATGAATGGCGCTTCGCACAATGGTACGAACGGGACCGGTGCATCCTATTCACTCATGACGTTCGATAACGCTTTCGCTGCCTGTAACTTTATCGTCACCTGGAATGGGGAGGATGTTCGGGAATTGCTCGCGGCTATTCAACAAGGACGCGAGTCACAGGACCGTTTTATCCAGGATAAACTGATCGAATATATTCTCAATATCCCGCTCCGCAATCCGCGTCCGGTGGACATTCCGGCTTTCATTGGTAAACCAATCTGGGCTGTGGACAGGAAAGGCCGGGCACTCGTCGGAATGCCCGGCGCCGAGCAAATCGTTACGCTGGAATCCCTCCGAGAGCGTTTGGTGTGAGGAGCCGAGGGGCAACCGCAAGGAGATTCGTAAAAGTCGAAGAACGATGGTCCTTACTTCTTCGCCAGTGGAAGCATTTCTTCGTCTCGTCTGTTTGAATGAATCCGAAAGCGTCTGTTTGAATGAATCCGAAACAGAAACTCTCTCTACGCCGTACTCCGCCCGAATACATGCAAAACGAATTAACAAGTGCGCCACTGACCGGGCACGCCGCCACGCTTGAAGCAAAACTGAAAAACAAAACCGCCAAGATCGGTGTGGTCGGCCTGGGATATGTCGGGCTGCCGCTGGCGATCGAGTTTGCCCGGCGCGGCTTTACCATCGTGGGGATCGATCTCGATCGATCGAAAATCGCTTCGCTCCAATCGGGCACGAATTACATTCAGGATATTTCGGACGAGCATGTGGCCGAAGCCGTCCGGAACGGTTCCTTTCGTGCACAATCGAATTATGAACATTCCGGTGAGTTAGACGTGATCTATATTTGCGTTCCCACGCCGTTTACCGAAAATAAAGATCCCGATATTAGTTATATCACCAGTTCCGCCGAAGCCGTTGCGAAGGAACTTCGCGCCGGGCAGCTTATTATTCTGAAATCGACAACGTTCCCAAACACCACGGAAGGTTCTGTCCAGCCAATTTTTGAAAAGAGTGGTAAAAAAGTCGGGAGCGATTTCTTCCTCGCGTTTTCGCCGGAGCGTATCGATCCCGGTAACCAAACATGGACGACGGCGAATACGCCGATTGTTGTCGGTGGTGTCACGCCGGCTTGCACGCGGTTGGCTGTGCTGGCAAACCAGCAGATTATCGAACGCGTGGTGGCTGTTTCCTCGCCAAAAGTCGCCGAGATGGAAAAGCTGCTCGAAAACATCTTCCGCTCGGTGAACATCGCGCTTGTGAATGAACTGGCCAAACTCTGCGACCGCATGGGCGGGATCAGCATGTGGGAAGTCGTCGATGCGGCAGCAACAAAACCGTTCGGGTATATGCCGTTCTATCCGGGCCCCGGTATTGGCGGACATTGCATTCTGATCGATCCATTTTATCTTTCGTGGCAAGCACGCGCCTACGATTTTGAAACGAACTTCATCACACTCGCGGCGGAAACGAACGAGTCGATGCCATTCTATGTGAAGGATTTGGTTTATAAAGCTGTTGCGGACCTTCCGATTCGGTTGCGCGATGCAAAAATCCTGATGATCGGCGTTGCGTTCAAACGCGATGTAGACGATACGCGGCATTCGCCAGCCATTCGCTTAATGGAACTTCTTTTGGACGATGGCGAAAAGAATATCGAGTACACCGATCCTTTCGTTCCGAAGCTGAGAGTACGGGGCCACGAATTTTCCGCAAAGCCCTTCGATGAAAAAACGATCCAATCGGCGGACCTCGTCATCATCACGACCGACCACACCGAATACGATTACGAATTCCTCGTCAAGAATGCCTCGCATGTGATCGATACACGCAATGCTACAAAACGCATTACGGACCCGAAGCTGCGAGAGAAAATTGTGCTGTTGGGAAGCGGTAAGAAAAAGAACCAGGATTAATAGGATGATAAGGATTATCCGGATCGCTACACATTCATTCCTGCGGAAGCGAGAATCCGGCTTTTAAAATTCCAATTTCTTCGCTTCCCGCGTTCGCGGGAAGACTGTTATTTATTTCGAAGTGATCCAAAAGAAAATCCTTTTTGTCGTTGGCGCGCGGCCGAATTTTATGAAGGTCGCGCCGGTGCTCGAAGCCGCTCGAAAGAGTGGTAAATTCGCATGTCTGCTCGTACATACCGGTCAGCATTATGACCGGAATATGTCGGATGTCTTTTTCAGCGATCTCGATATGCCGCAGCCGGACCGGTTTCTCGGTATCGGTTCCGGTTCCCACGCGGAGCAAACCGCGAAGGTGATGATCGAGATGGAAAAGCTGCTTACAGAAGAAAAACCCGATCTGGTTCTCGTGGCCGGCGATGTGAACTCCACTCTCGCGACTGCGCTGGTTGCTGCAAAAGCAGGAATTCCGATCGGGCATATCGAATCCGGCCTGCGCTCGTTCGACCGTGGAATGCCGGAAGAAATTAACCGCATCGTGGCCGATGAATTTTCACAGTTCTGTTTTGTAACGGAACCGAGCGGGCTGAAAAATCTGGAGCATGAAGGAATCGCAAAAGATCGTGTCTTTTTCGTCGGGAATACGATGATCGATTCGGTGCAAAAATATTTGACCACTGCTCGTGCCGAATTTCCGAAACTTGCCGCCAAATATGGCATAGAATCGAAGAAATACGCGCTCGTGACGCTCCACCGGCCCAGCAATGTCGATGAAAAAGCTTCACTTGCGCGATTTTTGGAGCTTTTTTCGAGTATGAAGGCGTTCTGCGACCGAATTCTTTTCCCCGTTCACCCTCGCACGCGGAAGCGATTCGAAGAATTTGGCCTTTCCGAACGCCTGAATAACATCGAGAACGTGATGCTGATCGACCCCGTTGGCTACCTTGATTTTCTTGCCTTGCAGGATTCGGCGGCTTTAGTGCTAACGGACTCCGGTGGCATTCAGGAGGAGACAACAGCGCTCGGCGTGCCCTGCATTACGCTCCGCGAAAATACGGAGCGGCCGGTGACGGTAGAGGAAGGAACGAATGAACTGCTTGGGCTGAATATGGAACTCGTTCTTGACTATGCGAAGCGTTCATTCGCCGGGAACTGGAAATCGCACCGCGTGCCGGAACGCTGGGACGGCCATGCGGCCGCCCGCATCGTTCGAGTTCTTGAAGCTCACTTATAATACGGAATCATCTGACGTTGAAAATCTTTCGCTTTGTTCTTTCTCTTGCCGCTCTTTTTGCGGTCCTGATAGCATTCGGCGTTTCGGCACGGGCACAATTCACCGCTCCCGCAGGGTCGAAAAGCGCATTGCCTGAAATCACGACGCCTAAAATTACGGGTCCCCCTACTTCGACCGAAGGCATGACCTTCGAGAGTGCAATCGATCCTGCGGAATATCACTTGGGTCCCGGCGATGTCTTCGAAATGCACTATTGGACAAGCGGCGAAACTTTTTATCCGGCAATCTCCGCCGATAATATGCTACTGCTGCCGAATGTCGGCGCTTTCAATATAAAGGGAAAAACATTCGCCGAGCTTCAGGACGCAGTGAACCAGAAAATCGCGCAGTCCTTTAAAAATCTGAATCCCGATCAGCCGCCGATCAGCCTCGTGCTCTATCAACCGCGAAAAATTTTCGTGACCGTGAAGGGTGACGTGGAAAATCCGGGTGTCTACGCGCTTTCCGCCGCAACCCGGCCTGATATCGCGATTGACCTCGCCAATAAGGTCGATATTGCTCCGCAAAGCGCCTTCAATTCCATGCAGCCTTCGATTGCTACCATTCAAAAGAACAGCGAAAAGGGTTTGCAATCGGTCTTCGGTGTTAGAGGAACTGTTCCCGCAAGCGAACGCTACATTACTGTTACGCACAACGACGGCACGACCGACCGCATCGATCTCGTGCGATATAATGGGCTGCATGACGAACATGCAGAACCGCCACTGCGGGAAGGCGATATCATTCACGTCCCACTTCGGCAAATGAATGCCGCTTCGATCGGAGTGTATGGAGCCGTTGTTTCTCCCGGAGATTTTGAGTATGTAAGCGGCGATTCCCTCTCGACGGCCATTCGGTACGCGCTCGGCGTGACGGCCAATGCCGATCTTCATCATATCGAATTAACGCGCACTGGCGTCGACGGCACTCCCGATGCACCGAAGATTCTCGATCTGACAGCGATTGAAGCACACCAGGCACCCGACTTACCGCTTTTACCGAACGACCGAATCATCATTCGTGCTTTGCCCTCTGAGCATCTCGCCGCTGTCGTGGACCTGCGCGGTGAAGTAGCACAGCCCGGCGTCTATCCCATCGCGGATGGAAAAACGACGCTCTCCGATGTAATTAAAATGGCCGGCGGATTGACGGCAAATGCGTATCCTGCTGCCGGAACTGTCCTGCGCCATACTTATGCAGAGTCGCTGGAAGCCGGAACGCCGGAGGATATTCAGCGATCGACACGTTTGGAAGATCTTAGTGTAGCCGATACGGGAAATTTTTCAAGGCAACTTTCGATGCGCCGACCGGCTGTCAGCGTGGATATGAAACGGCTTTTTGTCGATAACGACCGTTCCGCAGACATCCCCCTATCCGACGGCGATGTCATTACCATTCCCAAACAGCCGACGACGGTGTACGTCTTTGGTTTTGTGAACAATGCTGGTTATGTAAGCTATCAGAAAGATGCGCCGCTCAATTACTATATCGCCCAAACGGGGGGATATGCAAATGGTGCAGATAAATCAGAGACGGCGATTATTAAACTTTCCACGAAAGCCTGGGGCGACCCCAGCGATGCGAAGATCGAGCCTGGCGATGAGATTTTCGTTCCAAAAGAACCGGACCATTCGGAACAATATAATTTGGCTGTATGGGCTGCGATTGTGGCTGCAGCCGGTGCTGTTATTGCCGGCATTTCGCTGTATGTGAACATCACACGGAAACCATAACGCACCATGCGGATCACTTTTATCTGCGCTGTTCTCTTCTGGTTTATGACGTGGGGGATCTCCGCCCAAGCGCAGTATCTCACTTCTGCGCCTCATATCGGCGTCCAGCAAGTTCCCATTGGCGATGAAGTTTATGACTTTCTGCGGCATCTTTCGGTAAGGGAAATTATTCATGGCTATTCGGAGGCCGAGCTTCCGATTTCGGAATACGATGTCGTGCAGTTCCTTCGCGAAGCCGATTCTTCCACCGATCTTTCCTTGGCCGAACGGGAATTGCTCACCAAATATCTGCGGACCTACGCACACGAACCTCGTCATGCCGCCACACTCTTTTCCTCGAACAATGCGGATCAGATTTTTTTCGACGGACTCTTCACACAGGAGGATAAATATCTCTATCGGTGGTTCGACGATTCCTCGCATTCCGATCTCTTCGTCGATGGCATTGCAAGCGCCGAGGCGCGGCGCCAGAGCGATCCTGTTTCGGAATCGGTCGGATTGTTGAATATTGGCGGAAGATTTTCTGGAACTTTGAGTGGAGAAGTCGGATATTTTATGCAGACAACGAATGGTGAAGTGATTGGGAACCACGATCTTGCCCTCGAAGACCCGCTGCTCAGCAAGAACCATGATCTGCGCTATTTTTCACAGCAATTTTTCGATTTTACCACTGCCGAATTAGACTATAATAAAGATTGGTTCACCGGCAAAATTGCTCGCGAAGCTGTGGCCATTGGCGGAGGATATGAGAATGATAATGTTATTCTTTCCGCCGATGGAGTTCCCACATACGATTTCGCGAGTCTCGGCGCACATGTCGGCGCGGTGCGTTATCAAGCAATCTTAGGTTCGCTGGTAAGCGATAACGACACGTCTCTCAATCCCTATCCGAATAAATATCTCGCCTTGCACGACCTGACATTCGCGATTGGAAATAATCTCGAACTCGGATTTACGGACATCATGGTCTTTTCCTATCGATTGGAACTGGGTTATCTCAGTCCTTTTGCGTTTTTAAATACGATCAAAAAAGGATTGGACGATGAAGACCACGATAACGCCCTTCTCGCGACGCATGGAAGATGGAATATCGCTCCGGGACTGGAAGTGCGTGGGCAATTCCTGCTCGACGATCTCGTTGCTAGTAAAATTGGGACTGGCTATTGGTCAAATAAATGGGCATGGCAGCTTGGAGCGATGTGGGCCGATCCGTTCGGAATTCCGAACCTCGATTGGAAAGCCGAATGGATGTATGTGAAGCCGTATCTTTATACTCATTGGGATGGCGAAGATGCCTACACCAACTCCCAGACCTTGCTCGGCGCGCAAATCGGTCCGAACTCTATTAGCTATTGGACGGGCCTTCGATGGACTCCCGATGCCAAATGGGCAGTTTCTCTTCAATGTGAATTGATCGAGAAAGGAGAAAACCTCTACGATTCGACAGGAAAACTTCTGTACAATGCAGGCGCCGATTATCGGTATAGCTACGAGGATTCGACGAATTCGAGCTTCAGCCAGACCGATATTCTGAACGGGCGAAGAGTCGATATTTTCAATCTGACACTGCAACTCGAATATGAGCCGTGGCGGGATATTCTTTTTTATATTAATGGAACAAAGACGTTCGTCGATTACTTACAGGAGTCACCGGTAACGCCTGGGTTCAACTTCAACGGCCTCCCCGTTTCTCAGGCGCCCCAAACGACACCCGAAACCATTTTTGCTTTCGGCATCTCCGCATTCTTTTAATCTTTATGGACCAGACAATCCCAATGCGAACGAAAAAAGCGACCGATACGGAGGTCCTTGCTATGGGAGGCGCTCCAATAGAATCTAACCAACCGATAACACTCTCCCCTTCGCGGACAGCTTGGGTAGAAAGTATTGCGACGCTGCTGCGATACAAATATCTCATCGGTTCGGTCACCTTTGCCGTCACCGCGATTACAGCTTGGTATGCTTTTACACAAATGCCCAATTACTATACGGCGCACGCCGTCGTGCTCCCAGCACGGCATGAAGGAGGGGCACTCGATAATATCACCTCTGGGATCGCGGGCGGCTTGAAGGATCTGGGGCTTTCAAAATTAGGCGGCGGTGAAGAAAGTTACTCGCCCGTTTCGCTGATCAAAAGTCGGGACATGATGCAGAAGATTGTCCGCGAGTATGACTTCCAGAAAGAGTATCACGAGAAAACAATGCAGGATGCCGTGGACGATTTTTCCAAAAATGCGGACGGCGAGCTTTCGGAAGAAGGCAACTTCATCGTTTCCTTTACGGACACCAATCCCACCCGGGCCGCGATGATCACAAATGTTCTTGTCGATGGACTGAATAATGTGAATAGCCAGCTTGCAAAAGATGAAGCCGAGCATAACATCACCTATATTCAGCAACGATACCAGCAGAACCTGACGGACCTCGATTCGGCGGAAAAAGCATTCCTTGCTTTTCAGGAAAAATATGGCGTGTTCTCTTTGCCAGAGCAAGCGCGCGCAGAAATGTCGGCCATCGGCGAGCTCGAAGAGCAAAAAATGGATGCCGAAGTGCAGATGCACAGCGCCGAGCAACTGTATGGCTCGAATTCTTCACAAGTCGCAGTATATAAAGGCACGATCGAACAACTTGCCTCAAAACTTGCGGGAATGAAAGTAGGCATGGACGCCAGCGCCAGCTCGTTCGTTCCCACAGGCGTCCTGCCGGACGTTGCGCTAAAGTATCTCAGCTTGACACGCGAATTCGAAATTCAAAGCAAGCTCAAAGCGTTTTTACTTCCCGCTTTCGAGGAAGCAAAACTCGATCAGCAGAAGAACATCTATGGATTTGTCACGCTCGATTCGGCAACGGTGCCTGTTCATAAATCGGGTCCAAAACGCTCGATCCTTTTGCTCGCCGCGATGGCGGGAAGCATCGCGGTGATGTGCATGCTGATCTTACTACTCACGGGCTTCGGTCGTTTAAGATTGCACTTCATTTCGGACCGTCGCAATTTGGGAATTTAAGATGACGTTCGCGCCAGCACTCGATCGACCCGTTCGTATCGCGCGGCCTGCGCTTTCGACCGGCCTGCAATACACGCTTGGCATTCTGGCCACGCTTGTGCTTGCCGGCTCGTTCCTTCTGACCGGCTCGCTGATTACTTTTGTCGCGCTTCTTGGTGCCGCACTCCTCTTAGCAATATGCTTAAATCCTGTTGCATCGATTTTTGCGATCATCATCGTCAATGTCGTTTTAGCCATTCACGGCAAAGATAGCAGCACCACTGCAAGCAGTGGACTGGATATTGTGATGGGGCTGGTCCTGGTCGCGATTATCGCATACTGGTTTGTCCGTATTCGACTTATCGAGCGAATGCCACTCAGTACGACCGTGGGGCAACTGTCTCTTTCTATTTTTGCTGGGTGGGCGGTCTTTGTTACAGCCATCGGATTATTACAACCCAACTCCTCTCTTAACGACGCGATACGGGAACTACTAAATCTTTCTCCGCTGCTGATTCTTCCTGTTCTTTATGCTCGTTCTGTACCAATCGGTTCGAAAACAGAAAAATGGATTTTTATTACAGTACTCATTTCCGGAGTGACGATGATCGTCTTGGGGTTTTTTCGGATGAAGAGTCATATTGCTCGTTCCTACTATCTCTTTGAAATTGGCCGCAGCAATACCGATGAAATGCTCGCCGTTCTGCTGGCGTTGCTCGGAACATCGCTGCTCATGTCCACGCGGGGATTCTGGAAAACGTTGGGAGCCATGGTTCTGCTTGCGTTAGGACTGTTGGGCGTGGTCATCTCGCTTGGTCGGACATTATACATTGCCGTTATCGTTTGC
>DASYAJ010000575.1:0-6012 GCA_036501405.1 Kapaibacterium sp. (SeqCode) | reverse complement strand
AATATAGGATTATACGCATGCTCAAGTCTTAAAAGAACTTCTGCAAAGCGATCGTCATCCCATTTTTTCCAATGCTGTGCATGGCTCGCTCCGAAATGGGTTCCAATCACAAAACGGGCATCTAAACCATGTTGTTTCCAGAAAACGCTGGCAAAGTTTCGTTCCGCTTCTGAAAGATTGAGGTACGGTGTAAAATACGGAATAGAAGTTTGTAGAAATTCTTCTGCAACTCTTTTATGCCGACTCGTTTCATGTTCATGGTCCATGTGAAGCGTTATCGCAACATTGAAAATTCCATTCGGACGCGGCTTATACCATTTGTCCCATGGGATTTTGGGACCCATCCGAATCGTTCCGCTCAAAATAAATGATGTGAAATAAGGAGTCGGAGTCATGTGTGTACAATGAATAATATCATACTGTTCACTCTTTAGCATTTGGTTCTTCGCTCGCAATTCAGCAATTGAAAGCGATTTGGGATCGATCTCAAAAATTTTTCCAAACATTTTTCCTTCCTGTGCTATCAAACGCTCTAACATCGCCCTGCTTTGAGATTTTGTACCAGCAACGAGATCGAGTTGAGCAAATGGAAATGCTTTCAGCATCGCTCGCAACGTGGGCTGGAACATGAATGCATCGCCTAAGCCCATGTAGCCGAATAGGAGGATTTTACATGGTCGCTCCTGAAATTCCGTATATTTAGGGTGGTTTTTCGGATAGAATGGCACGGAAAGCATTGCGAAGATTGTTTTCGCAAAAAGATAGGCCAGTTTCAAACTATTAAAAATAGAGGTCACGCTATGAGAGGTCGACGCTTGCTTCAAAAGCTCAATTCGGTCATTTCAGTTCTGATTTTATTTTTTACGGCTTCGCTCCACGCACAACAGTGGCACTCGATAGCTCCAATGCACTTCGCACGTACCGAACTTGCCGCTGTCCCGTTCCCAGACGGTCGTGTGCTTGTAGCAGGTGGAAATAATGGAAGCTCTGTACTTTCGAGTTGCGAAATTTACGACCCCAAAACAAATTCATGGAGCATTACAGGTTCAATGCATGAACCGCGATATCGATTTCCTATGATTATGCTCGCCGATGGAAGAGTGATGGTTGCGGGAGGGCTCACGAACATGCAAACGGCTACGACCAATGGAATAGAAATTTACAATATCAATACAGGTACTTGGACTCAGATGACCGGCATGTCGAATTCCAGAGAAAATTTGCCGCTTTATTTACTCCCTGATAGTAGCGTGTTTATTTGCGGCGGGGCCGATGCCAACACGGGAACCTATCTAAACACGGCAGAAATTTATTACCCTTCCACAGACCAACATCGAGTCTTGCCGAATATGCTCACGCAAGTATTCGGGCAATTCACTTTTTATGACACAACTCACAATCGTGTCATGGTGCAAGGAGGGAGTTACAAC
The DNA here is from genome assembly GCA_036501405.1 of Kapaibacterium sp. (SeqCode). Lineage (GTDB taxonomy): Bacteria > Bacteroidota > Ignavibacteria > Palsa-1295 > Palsa-1295 > PALSA-1295. The sequence goes on along the minus strand of DASYAJ010000575.1, from coordinate 4,582 downwards.
GGATTATACGGAACGTTTCCGCCAATCATCCAATACTACGATTTTGCAACTAACTCGTGGAGCTACGGACCAAATACTGCAACGTCTCATGATGGCGGATTCAACGTCCAATTACCTAATCAATCTATTGCCGTCATTGGTGGCCGAACAGGATCTTATACATGTACAGATAGTATTGAAGTGCTTGCTCCTCCCTATACATCGTGGCAATTTGTCAATCATTTGACTTCGATGCGATGGCATGGTCCAGAAGTTATTGTAGGAACAGATTCCGTTTTCGCAATCGGTGGGAATAACGATCCGGGAGTTAACACAAATGTATTTGATTCCACAAATTGGTATTTTATTAGAGAAAATCAGGTCGCGGAGGGACCCATTATGCTTGCTCCCCGCGCAAGTTTTGCGGCCGTTTTAGGAACGGAACCCTTCTCCAATTGTGCCGATTCGGACGTTGTTTATGCTTTCGGCGGCACTTCGACCGGAACTATATTAAGTTCTTGTGAATCGCTTCCTTTGGGAGCAAAATACCCACCGAATTATATTCCCTCAGCACTCGCCCTTTCCCCGACGACGCAGTCGATTGGGGATTCGTGCGGGGCGCGGGTCGATACGGCGTATCGGCTGGGCGGCACGGGGTGTCCGGGCGTGGTGCTGGACCGCGCGTGGATTACAGGTTCCACCGCGTTCGGTTTGCCGCTGCAGAACACGCCTCGCTCGCTCGATTCGCTCGATAGTGTGGCACTTTATTACAGTTCCTCGACTTCGGGCAGCGATACGTCCTACCTGCACTTAGAATACGATTTGGGTTCCGGCGTCCGCGATACCGTCATAAAATTGATCGGCCATGTGAAAGCGGGATCAGTTCCCGCGCAGGTGACGCTCGCGCCCATCCAGCAGCAGGTGGCCGATTCTGGCTGCGGACCGGTCGATACGGTCTATCGGCTTGGCGGCAAAGGCTGCCCGAGCGTCACGCTGAACAAAGCGTGGATCACCGGCTCGACGACCTTCGGCATTGCGGATGGCCGCAGCACGCCCCGCTCGCTGGACACCGCCGATAGCATCCGGCTCCGCTACAATCCTTCTTCGAATGGGAACGATACGTCCTATCTGCATATGGAATACGTACTCGGCACGCGCACGGTCGATACGATTGTGACACTCTTCGGCGTCTTGGATCCTTCGCTTCGGAATCCGGTGCTCGTCGCGCCGAGTTCCCCGCAACGTTTCGATCTCGATTGCCATCCGATTATCGTTCCGCTGCCATTCGAAGTAGCCGGCTGCGGCGCGACGGGCGGCGTGCTCGATTCGGCGTGGGTCACAGGTTCCCAAGCGCTTGTGATTAGCGATCCGCGCGGCATTGCGCACGGCCTCGCGCTTTTGGATAGCATTCAAATCACCTACGTTCCGGGCGATGCGTTCGATACGTCGGTGCTGCATGTGCGCTACAATCTTGGCGCGGGCGTTCGCGATACGACGATCGAAGTGATCGGACGTATTCAGTTCCCCCTGCCATCGCGTGTTCTTCAGCTTCCCGCATCGCCATCGGAAGTGCTGCTGGCCTCGTGCAGCGCATCGGATACCGTGCTCCCGCTCGGCATTGCTGGCTGTCCGCTTGGGAGTGGGGAACTCGATTCCGTTTGGATTTCCGGTTCCCACGCCTTTGTGCTCTCAGGAACGGTTCCGCGAAATATTTCGGAGGTGGATGCCCTGGCCGTGCATTACGATCCGGCCTCGAACGAGAATGCCGACACCGCATTTATCACGCTCCGTTACGATATTGGCTCCGGTCCGCGCGATACGACAATCGAAGTAATCGGGACGGTCGCCTCGCCGCTCGTCGCGCAGCCGCTTGTGGAAGTGCGGGAATCTTCCAGCGCTTATTATAGCGCGCTCGATACGCTCGGACTTCAGCTCGCCATTCCCGCTCCCGCCAATGCGGATTCGTTATGGGAACTCGTCACTGATCTTTCTGCGACCGTTGCCTATGACCGCTCGAATATGAGCGTGGTGCAATATCTTCCTCCGGCGGGATGGTCGCTCGTATCGTTCACGGCGCATGTGAACTCGTTCGATATTGAAATAAAGAAAAAGGCGGGGACGGTCACAGCGGCGTTCAATGCCGGGAAGGCGATCTTCCGTCCGAGCACGACGGCCGTCGGCGCGAGCTGGGTAACCATTCCCGTGCTTACGGTCGCGATGGACGGAAGGAATTATTCGCTTTGCGTCACCGAAAACGAGGACAATCACTGGGCTGTGAAAACGCTCGGCCTTGTTGCGGAATCCGTTGCGCCCGAAGCGCCTGCTATCTCGGTTCGCATCTATCCAAATCCTGCGGAGGGTGAGCTGTTCATCGAAAATTCCTCTTCGAAAGCAGCGAACGTTACGCTCTTCGATGCATTGGGCCGCGCGGCGTTCTCTGCCGAAGCCGGTTCCGGGACGACCACGCTCGATATTCATTCCCTTGCGCCTGGAATTTATTTTGTCCGAGGAGTTTCGGGTGTCACAAGCGTCCTTGTCCGTTGAAAACTTTCGATTGTTAATGGATAAGGTAACGCTTCTTCTTCGGATTTGTTTTCGAACGAAAACAGTTGGAAAGTATTATGGATAGGGACTTCGAATCGATCGCACGAGAGGCTGAGCAACTGGAGACACACGAGCAATTTCTGTTAACAGAGCGGCTTGCCCGCCATTTGGGACGAACACGAGAGCACAAGGAAGCTTGGTCCAACGAATCGCAAGCGCGAGCGGAAGCAATCGATCGTGGTGAAATGAAAACGCTCGACGCTTCCGAAACGCTCAAAATGGTCCGAAGTATTGTGCGGAAATGAAGCTCCACGTTTCGAGTCCAGCCAATGAGGAAGTTGCTGAAGCCGCTTACTATTACGTCGAGGAAAGCCCACAATCAGCGCTGCACTTCGAAGCCGAGCTGGAAGCTGCATTCGCGGAACTCGCCGAGTTCCCATTTCGATACCCCATCGATCATGGCCAAACACATGTTAACATGAGGACATTGTAGAGATATTGTCAGTTGCTCACAATGCCCGAATGCCGTATTATTGGCGGGAACGCTTTCAATAAGATGATCCGAATTCTTTTCGTCGAAGATAATCAAAATGCCGCGCGCGCTGCCAAGGTCATGCTGGAATTGCGCGGCTATGCGGTCGATATTGCCACGACCGCAGCAGAGGCGCTGCAGCAACTCGAACGGAATACGTACGATGTGCTCATCAGCGATCTCGCGCTGCCGGATGGTTCCGGCCTCGATATTGTCGAGCGCGCCAGCATTCCGGCTATTGCGCTTTCCGGTTATATTGCGGACCAAGACCGTCAGGAGGCGCTTGCCCGAGGGTTCTCCGCTTTTTTCGCAAAACCCTTTCGCATCGAAGATGTGATTGCTGAGATCGAACACATCGCGAAGAAATAGTCGCGAAGAAATCGTTCTCCGAACAGTTCTCGGGCGTTTCCAGATAAATTCGGGAATGAGAAAAGCTCTTATGCTATTCTTATGCTTATAAAGACTGCAAAAATTTGATGAGGGCAGCACGGTCGGCGGCCGAAAAATGTACGACGGCTTCTTTCGCTCCTTCGGCTTCTCCCCCATGCCACATCACAGCCTCCATCAAACTTCTCGCGCGTCCATCATGAAGAAAATAGGTATGTCCATTGACAAGCTGCGTCAGCCCGATTCCCCAGAGCGGCGGTGTGCGCCACTGCTGACCGTTCGCCAGGAACTCCGGCCGATTATCGGTGAGGCCGGGACCCATATCGTGCAACAGCAAATCAGTATAAGGAAAAATGATTTGATTCGATACGCTGGGACGGGCTTCATTGACGCCCGTCGTCATCGTTTGCCGGTGGCAGGAAGCGCATCCGGCCTGTTTGAATAACAGTTCTCCACGCATGACCGTGGGATCGCTTAGGTTCCGCCGCGCCGGCACTCCAATCGAAGAAACATAAAACGCGGCAGCCGAAAGAAGGCTATCCGTAATATCAGTTCCCTTTTGGCTCAGAGGAATGCAGGAGTATTGCGATTGTCCATAGCAGCTTTCCTGCGGGAACAATTTATTGGTCATCCCCATATCCTGATTGAAGGCTCCGGCAGTTTGCTGGAGTACACTCGGCTGGCCTGCTTTCCATCCGAACCTCCCCAGCACAAGTTTTTGCTGCTGCACATCCCAGACATAATTGGCCATGCCACGGATGGAATCGTGATTGGCGTCGTTCGGATCGGCGTATTCGAGAATTTCGGATTCGGGAACCGCTTCGAGCAGTCCTAATCCGAGGACGGCAGGCGCAACGCGCGGGGACATCAGCATCCCAGCGGGAATCGCCATGTAAGGACTTACCATCGTATAGGTAGGAACCCGAAGTGCATACGGCGTTCCATCCGCAAAATAGAATGTGTCAATGGCATACGCAATGGTCACACTGGCTTCGGGCAGCGCGCCAATCGTAGCGCGAGTCTGGAGCTGACCGCCAAATCCCGGCGCAGGATTCGGACCGCCGGTAGGATCGGTTCCCGGAATACTCACACGAATCAGCATCGAGGCAAGCGAAGTCCCGTCCTCAGGCGGCTCGCCGC
>DASYAJ010000574.1:0-1569 GCA_036501405.1 Kapaibacterium sp. (SeqCode) | reverse complement strand
TTTCAACTTCGAATGCTGGAAGCGTGTAACACCTCGGAGGCGAAAGCCGATTATCTTATTTATGGGAACCGATTGTTCGACTTCCATAAAATTTATGAAGGAACAACCGGCGTGGCATACGGCGGGCCTGACTTGAGCGATCGCAACCTCACAATCCTCGATGCTGCCATGCGGCTTTCACAACTTCCGCTTTCTGCCACTGGCAATATCATTACCGGCAACATTGCGTTCGAATACCTGAAGCGCGGAGCAACTTCGTTCCAAATGCACACGCTGTTTCAGCTTCCCGATTCGGAGTTCGATATGAAAGGGCGCACCGATGGTACGCCCGCCACACGTACGGAGCGCGCGCTGTATCGTCTACTCTTTCATCCTCAGCATGGGTTCCTGCAAGCCGTGTTGGAAGAGAAAAAAAAGCGAGGCTGGCCAGATGGAATTTCCATCTTGGAAATGGCACGCCACTTCTCGATAAATGCAAAATCAGAACCGTGAAAGAAATGTTGTGTATCTTTGCACATAATACTTTCGAAGACTTGCCATGAATTCTGAAATCGCCGAAGTACGAGAAATCACGAAACCAGTGTTTCCCACGCGGACCACGCCTCCTGTTTCACGGATGGCGCAAGGTCTTATCGGATCGGAAATCCTGAAAATTGCGGCCGATATCCGCGGCATGATCGCGGAGGGCCACACGATTTGCAACCTTACGGTCGGCGATTTCGATCCGAATTACTTCCCCATCCCACGGGAACTTCGCCGCTCGATTGAATCGGCGCTCGATGCCGGCGAAACGAATTATCCGCCATCGGACGGAATGCTGAACCTTCGGAAAGCGGTGAAATCGTTTTACGAACGGTGGCTCGGGCTCGATTATCCCCTGGAATCTTTTATCATCACAAGCGGAGCGCGCCCTGCGATCTATGCAACGTATAATGTGCTGATCGAGGAAGGCGATAAGGTGGTTTATCCGATTCCCTCGTGGAACAATACTCATTATTGCCATCTGAGCCGGGCAACATTTGCGGCGGCGGTGTGCCGCGCGGAGGATTCTTTCCTTCCCACGCGCGAAGTCCTTGCAGGGAAGCTATTGGATGCGAAACTGCTTTCGCTCTGCTCGCCACTGAATCCGGCGGGAACCGCATTCACGCGCGAAGCGCTCGAAGGAATTTGCGATCTTGTTCTCGATGAGAATGCTCAGCGCGACCCCGCTGAACGCCCTCTCTTTCTGATGTACGATCAAGTGTACTGGATGCTCACGTTCGGCGACACGGCCCATTATAATCCAGTGTCTTTGCGCCCGGAGCTTGCCGCGAATACGATCTTTGTCGACGGCATCAGCAAAGCATTTGCTGCAACGGGCGTACGCGTGGGATGGGCCGTGGCTGCGCCGGACGTGGCGCATCGGATGTCGAATATTTTGGGACATATTGGCGCTTGGGCTCCGCGTGCGGAGCAAGTTGCAACGGCGGCGCTACTTCTCCATGACGATGTGATCGAGGGTTATCATGCCACAATGATCGCGGAATTAGAAGCGCGCCTACGGCTGCTTTACAAAGGCATTTTCGATCT
>DASYAJ010000573.1:0-2432 GCA_036501405.1 Kapaibacterium sp. (SeqCode) | reverse complement strand
CAAGAATTCCGGCAAGTCCGGCATCGAAGAGCCGATCGTCGCGGGCAATGAGTGCGAGCGAAGACGAGCCATTGGTCGAAACCAGTTCCAAAATTGGGCGTGCCGTATCCTGCACGAGCGGAACGGTCTTCACCAATTGGCCACCATCGTTGGCGTAAGCATCGAAATTATCTTCCTGGACGCCGAAGCCATAGGAATACAGCCCGAATGGCTGATCGCAGGAGACCGAATGGGAACCGAACCCGACTTCATATTGTGCGATTCCGTAGCGCGAAATTCCGATCTTCTGAAAATAGCGCACCGGAACGGAACGCCCATCGACACGAAGGGAACCCTCCGCATCGAGCGGCACGACAAGATTGATATAGTGATGCCAATCGCCATTAATTGGCGTTGCGAAGCGATAATAATTCAGGAACTGTTCCGTCGGCGTAATCAGCATCATGCACGGATCGCCGACTTTGATGGAATCGGCGTCGGAGCCTTGCGCATATTCTGTCACGAGCACCGGCTTCGATGAGGTCACAAAGGAATTATTCACCATGTGATTATTCTCATAGTATCCACCGGCCGAAAGTTTCCCAACAAGCTTATTATCGACGAATACCTCGGTATTGTCCTCGCTGGGGATGACGCGCATGGCATATTGCGCTTTATCCTCGAAACGCCCGACATAGAACTGCCGTCCCCAGCTCGGAATCGGCGGCTCCATTTCGATCAGTTGATTGCAGAACGTCACGTCCTGCGGCACTTGGGCGCAAGTGTGGCCGATAAAGAAGGCAATCGGTTTTGTCGAAGTGATAAGCGATCCGGTCAGGTCATTCGGGTGGCCCGAAATCGGGGAACCCTGGATCATGTAGGTCTCGCCCTGGTTGAGCGATACGGCAAAGGTCTCGCCTTTGTGATGGCCTCCACGCGTGTCGGCTGTTAGTGTGACCGTGACAACGGTATGATCTTCGGTTCCCACCATTGCAATCTGAGACGTGAAGCTTTCGCCGCCATTACGCAGTTCGTGATAGCCGACGGCGCGATACGTGGTCCCCAATACCTTCACGGGATAACCAAGGTAAGAATCCGTACTGGCCGCGCGATGGGAAAGCCCGAAGACAGCAACGTCGTTTGAAGCCTGGACATGAACGCCCAGCTTCTGGACTTGCTCGCTGACGAGCAACTGTGCAATCGAATCGAGCGAGATAGGAACGATTTCGGATGGATTGACATGAAATGGAATCGACTCGCCAAGTCCCGGAATGGAAACCGTTCCATCGGTCGCGCGGTCGCTCGTGATGAAGAGCTTGAGGTTCAGCGATTTCCCTCCTTCATTGATCGCATTTTGCGGAAACGCCAGCCAGAAGTCCTTTCCGCGAGAGTCCTGCATGGTCGGCTGCGGTAAGCCTTGGGTCTGCGCAAGAGCCGTCTTCACAAGCAGAAAGCTCGAGAAGAGGAGCAGGAATCCCGTGATTGTTCGACGAACTTTTCTGCGTGACCGGCGCATGAATGGACTATGCTTAATGGGCAACGATAAATCGGGCTTCATCGACAACGTCTGGTGCGTCCGAAGCGGTATAAGTGATAAGTTGAACGTGATACGCGCCAGAGGGAAGCGCACGGGCGCCGATCATGAGGTTTTGCAAGCCGCCAGGAACCGATTGCTTGGGGATAAGATCGAGCAATGGATGCCCCGCATTGTCATAGACCGTGACCGAAAGCACTTCGGTCATTCGGTTATACGTTTGGACCGTTATCGGAACATTCTCTGCGGCGGGCGAGGGAAATACTCCGACGATGTACGATCCCATCGAACGCGGACGAAGCTGTCCTGTGCCGGTCGTATCGGGCGGCGAGCCACCGGTCTGCGCGAAGGCCGGCGTGACAACGAAGAGGAATAGAATTGCGATAAGCTTTCTCACACGAATCGTAACAAGGATAGAGAGAAGAAAGTCAACAATTCCCATCCACTTAAAATTTTATTTCGATCTTCAATTCGCGGAGTTGCCGTTCTTCGACAATCGAAGGGGAACCGTCCATGAGGTTTTGCATCGAGGTGGTCTTCGGGAACGCAATGACGTCGCGGATATTATCGGTGCCGCAGCAGAGCATGACTATTCGGTCAATACCGAGTGCCATGCCCCCGTGCGGCGGAGCACCATATTGAAACGCTTCAAGAATGAATCCGAACTTTTGCGCCTGCTGCTCTTTCGAGTGGCCGAGCAAATCGAAGACTTCCTCCTGCATCGTGCGATCGTGAATGCGGATCGAGCCGGAGCCGAGTTCGTAGCCATTGACGACAATGTCGTAGGCACGGGCGCGAACATGCGCGAGCCCTTCGGCGCGCCGCGCCCAGTCGCGGGGATCGGGCGAGGTGAAGGGATGATGCTTGAAGGTGAATGTTCCGGTTTCTTCGTCCTCCTCGAACATTGGGAAATTGGTAA
>DASYAJ010000572.1:0-5534 GCA_036501405.1 Kapaibacterium sp. (SeqCode) | reverse complement strand
CTCGAGCCTTGAAGAAGCAGCGCGCGTTCTCAAAATCGATAGCGCGACCCTTTGGCGCAAGCGGAAGAAATATTCTCTCTGAAATTGAGACTTCCACCGCAATTCGTTCAAATGGAAGGACACTTCCAACCGAGTGCTTTTGTTTCTATCCTGAGACTGCGATTAACTCTCCGACATGGCCGAACTGTTTATTTCCTATTCGAAACATAACCGCCCACAGGCGCTCGATCTTGCGGATGAGCTTCGCGCAAAAGGCTTTTCGGTCTGGATCGATCAGGGTGGGATTGAAGGAGCGCAAAATTGGTCTGCGAGAATTGTGGAGGGCATTGCCGATTGCTCGACACTGGTGCTGCTTATTTCCCCGCAGGCTGTTGCCTCGCGTAACGTAGCACGTGAAGTGCATATCGCATACGAAAAAAGCAAGAATATTCTTCCCGTTGTGATCGAGAAGGTGACACTTCCGGCAAATTTTCAATATTCTCTCGCAGGAATTCAGCATGTGTATTATAGCGACCGTCCTGCCATCCTGCAAGCGCTCGAAAAACTGCGATCTGGAGTTCCCACCACGGAAGAGCTGTCGAGCTTCCGCGAAGACGATATCATTCGCGTTGCGGTGCTTCCATTCGACGATCTTTCGCCGCAGCACGATAACCAATGGTTTGCCGATGGCATGATGGACGAACTCATCTCCACGCTTGGCCTCATCGACCGCGTGAAAGTTCCACCCCGCTCCGATGTCCGTCATTACCGGGATCACCGCGCAAAAAACCGTGAGATTGCGCGCGATCTCGGCGTTCGATATCTTATCGATGGCGCCGTGCGCAAAGCAGGTGAACGGATTCGCATCAACGCCACGCTGATTGACGCGCGGCAGAACGAACAGCTCTGGGGAAATCAATTTAACGGGACCTTCGATGATGTGTTCGCATTCCAGGAATCGGTCTCCAAGCATATCGCCGATGCATTGAAGCTCACACTCACGCCGGAAGAAGAGCACCAGATCGAAGATCATGGAACTCAAAACGCGGAAGCCTATGCACTGTTCCTGAAGGGCAAACACGAGCAATATTATTACACGAAAGCAAGTTACCTTCGCGCGCTCGAATTTTATGAACAGGCTGCGGCGCTCGATCCAAAATTCGAGCGCGCGCACATTGGGATTGCGTCGATCTGTTGTGTTTATTATCGAGAATATTCGAAAAGTCCTCAGTGGCTCAAGCGAGCACAAGAAAGCTTGGCAAAAGCCGAGGCCATTAATGGAGAAACTTCGAAAACGCTTTATACGCGTGGCGTAATCGAGTGGTTGAAAGGTAATTCCACCCTTGCGCTCAAGATTCTGAAATCCGCGACAGAACTCGATCCCAAACACGCAAGTGCGTTTAACATTTTGGGCACGATTTATTTGGAAAACGATGATTTTGTTGCTGCCGTTGCCGCGTTTCGACGTGTCACGGAGCTTTTCGGCGGAGGCTGCGGCGACTTTTTCAATTTGCTGTGCGCACTTGAAAGTGCAGGCGATCAAGAACTCCTTCTCAAAAAAGCGGAAGAGGCGTTGCCACTCTATGACCGTTATCTTCTTCAAGAGCCAACAGATTTTAATGCGGCAGTTTCACGGTCTCTGGTTCTGTTTTGGTCCGGAAGGAATGCAGAGTCTGCGGAAGCCGCCGATAAGCTGAAAGAACGGGATGACCTTAGTGGCTATTCCCTTTATATGCTCGGGCTCGTATTCAATAAACTCGGAAAGCCGCAGTTATTCCTCGACTTGCTTCACAGAGCGATCGATCATGGTTATCGCGAGATCGGGGCGACTCGAAGCTCATTCCGAAGCGAGGATCCCGAATTGCAGGAACAATTCGAGCAAGCCATTCAGCGTCTCGATGCGCTCATCGAGGCGGAGATGTCACCAATTCCTTCGTAGCAAGGATTTCTACGGAGTCCCGCCATCCAATATTATAACCGTCACGGCATTTCCAGCGCCGTCCGTGTAAGTGGAGGCAATATTCGCTTCGGGGTTATTGTTCGGAATATTCTGGACAGCGATGTACGGCTGTCCTCCTACTTGTGCCGTTGCAGTGTATGTAATTCCTGCAATGGGTCCAGGAACCGAAATGGGAATAAGATTTCCGCCGGGGGCATTAGAGAAAGTGGCTAAATTTCCTCCGGCACTGCTCCTAAGGACGACTGTTTGAGCAATGTTAGCTCCGCTGAAAATAGCAGCAATGAAAATCTTATTGGCAGGCATTGTTGCTGTGAGGGTGATCGGCCCTGCCACCCCTGCCATAACGGAAGGGGGCCTGATCATCGTTGTGACAGTCTCGGTTCCGATGCCCGTCGTCCTCGTTTTGTCCTTGCACCCAATAAAGGCAGAAAGGACAAAAAGGATGAAAATTAATCGCTTTTGCATGGGAATTTTCTAAAATGGAAAAGAGAAAATAGGAGCGCAACCTTGCTCGAATAATCTCACCTCACAAAAATACAACAAAAAATCCCTTCCTACATGAAAACCGAGTTTTTCTGGCATTTCCTAGTTTTTAAGATTAGCAAGACTAAAAATTATCGGAACCACGCTTCCTTCCTTCACGTTTTCCGCGCTCCGAATTGAACTTTCCTGAGTAGCTCAGTTGGTTAGAGCATCTGACTGTTAATCAGAGGGTCGTAGGTTCAAGTCCTACCTCAGGAGCATCCACGCATTCACAGATACTACCGTATTCATCACTGGCGCATCGAGCGGTATTGGTCGTGCCACCGCCGACGCATTTGCCAAACAGGGAGCGAACCTTCTCCTCTGCGCCCGGCGCATTGAACGCCTGAAAGAATTGGAATCGACATTTCTTTCGTCGAACACGTCCACGAAAGTCCATTCTGTCGAATTAGATGTTCGAGATCAGAAAGCAGTTCAGAAAGCAATCGATGCTCTTCCAGAAGCTTGGAAAGATATCGACATCCTCGTCAATAATGCCGGCCTCTCTCGCGGACTCGATAAATTGCAGGAGGGTTCCATTGAAGATTGGGACGAGATGCTCGATACCAATGTAAAAGGCTTGCTCTATGTGACACGCGCTGTCGTGCCGGGAATGATCGCGCGAAAGCGCGGGCATATTATTAATATCGGTTCCATTGCTGGGCATGAAGTTTATCCGAAAGGGAATGTTTATTGCGCTTCGAAATTCGCAGTCGATGCGCTGACGAAGGGGTTACGGCTCGATCTTGTCGATACGCCGCTCCGTGTAACGGGAATCGATCCCGGTTTGGTCGAGACCGAATTTTCCGAGGTCCGCTTTCATGGCGATAAAGAGCGCGCGAAGACGGTCTATAAAGGCATTGAAGCGCTTACGCCAGAAGATATTGCGGAGACGATTGTCTGGTGTGCAAGCCGTCCCGCACATGTACAGATTGCGGATGTCGTTATTTTTCCGACGAACCAAGGTTCGGCAGCGGTCGTCCACCGCGTATAAATTTCGAGAAATAGAAGCAATAAAAAAGGCGCATCGAAACGCGCCTTTATTGTTTTCCATTTTTTCCTGTGGATTTATTGGAACGATGTTGCGGGAAGTCCCGATCCACCAATTGTTTGGGGGATGCCACCGCCGCGCGGGCTGACGCCAAATTGCGCGGTGGGGTCTTCGCCCTTCGTGTTGTGGATGAAGTTCATCTGATGTTTCAACAGGGAATAATGCATGGTCTGTCCCGTAACAGGAACCGTAAAACCATCGACAGTTACAACGCGTGGAGGAGTCCAAGTCGCAGAATAATTATTCTCGACGGTGTCTGCAATGGCGGTTTGCTGCATCGTTGCGGAAATGGTATCAACAGAAGGAAAGAACGGAACTTCGTTCAGTTCCATATTAATTCCCGAAGGATCGGCTGCCGGACCTGCGGCAGGGGGCATCACTTCATGCAAATGAATTCCCGCGCCAACATGGATTGGTCCAATGCCCACGCCGGCATTAGCATGTACGCCGGGCACATGCACATGGATGCGATGCGGATGATAATAATAGACCGGCTCCGAATAATAACTCCGATACACGATCGGCCGGCGATAATAAACCACGCGGACACGTTCGCGACGATAGTGGCGATGAATTCGCGCGTTGGCGTGCGGTGCGGCCAGAAGGAATGCGGATAACACTAAGATTATCCCAAGTATTTTTTTCATAGAAGCTCCTTTTCTAATTTTCTTTTTCTAATTATATTAATAGAGATAAATAAATGGTTGGAATCATTCCAAATCATTCTCCTAAGAATCCTTCACGCATTGTACCAACATCGAAAAGGATGAGCAAAAGAAAGCGTTTGCAGGGACGTTTGTGAACAGGATTCAAGATGATAGATCGACGGGAGTTCCTAATCCCTCCGAAAGCGCGTTCGAAAGAAACTGCGAAAAGCTTTCGCCGCTCTTTTCGTGCTGCCAGTGGGAACCATTCCAATTGAAACGATGTCCCGCATAATTCGCCGAGACCCAGAGCTGCTCCATGGGCGCTTGCGGAGTAATGACGATCTTCTCATCGTTCTCGAACTCGATGGTTAGCACATCGCCCATGCGGGTGAAATCGAATTCACTGCCATCGTCGATGAGTGTCGAAAGGCGAGATTCGAGAGAGCGAATCGTCTCGTCATAATTTTGAGAAAAGGTGTGCATGGACAATGGGTTATTTTACTTCTAATTTTTCTATTCGTTTCCGAAAATATTCATACCGATCGGGATTCAGCCGCGCAAGCTGAATATACACTTTTCGCGCTTCGTCCACTTTGCCCTGTTTAATCATTAGTTCCGCAAGCGTTTCACTGACAAGCCCGATTTCATCGGGCGCAACAGGTTCCACTGGCCGAGCGGATTGCGATGCGGGCAGCGCGCTTTTGAACGGCGCGTCCTCCTCCGTAGAATTTTTAGCAGAAATGGAAAATTGCTTCATGGCGGGAACGATTGCTTGGGCCGGCTGCATGGTGCGACTCAGTTCGAGCATCTCGTGCGAGAGAATAAGGAGCATTTCCGCTCGCGGTGAGTTCGGCGAAAGCCGGAGCGCCGCTTCGAATTCGCGCGCGGCTTCGCGCCACTGACGAAGCACGTAATAACATTCGCCGCGCACCAGCGAAAGCGTGGCGAAGGAAACATCCATGCCGTTCAGCCGATTGAGCGCGCTCTGCGCTTGGCCATTCAGCATCGCATTTCGGGCCTCGTGGATTTCGGAAATGGGGGATGGCATGATGATTTTAAGGCTTATATGGAATAGAGACGGGCTCTGTTTCCATCGACGAATAAATTCCAATCTTTTTCCCGCTGGGTGAAGTCCGAGTGGACCAATTCCAACGAGCGAATGAAATCGTAAATTCCGTATAGTTAGATGCGGACAATTCGTGAGGTGCAAACACGATAGAACCAGTGTCGGGCCTAATGATAAAGAAGTTCGAATCAGAAAGGAAATTGACGGAAATTTCGATGCTATCGTTGGGAACGGAACGCTGATAAGAAATGACGCATCCTTTCGATAACGATATGGTGTCTGGAAACTTTATTGCTCCGAAACCGGGCG
>DASYAJ010000571.1:0-1710 GCA_036501405.1 Kapaibacterium sp. (SeqCode) | reverse complement strand
TATTTCTTCAACTTCGTCCGAATTTTGGTCCAAAACGCTTTGAGGATTTACTCCATTTTCTCGATCTGTGGAACGCAAGGAGCGATGCACCGCTGCCGCTTCATGTGGAATTACGCCACAAAGAATGGTTTACCGATGCTGAACTTTTTGAAAAATTAGTTACCGCGTTTCATGAGCGAAAAACTGGCCTCATCATTACAGACACACCCGGCGAACGAGAAATCGTCCACGCGGCGCTCGCGATTCCAGAAGTGTTTATCCGATTCGAGGGGAACGAACTTCATGCCAGCGATTTCACTCGTCTCGATGCGTGGGCCAAACGCATCAAAGAGTGGATTGACAATGGTCTCAAGACCGTCTATTTTTTCCATCACACCACAACAAAATCGCTCACACCCGAAATGTCGAATCATTTTATTGCAAAGATGAATAAACTCTGCGGACTCGATTTGAAGCCGGCGAACATTATAAAACAAGAAAGGCTGGAATTATAAGCTGTTCGCCTTGAATGCGGATTGAAATGCGATTTGCGCTTCGGCATCCGAAAGTTCCACGCCCTTCGCAATCGTTTCAGAGGAATATCCGCTTCGAATCTCTTCAATACTTACCAGTTTATCCTTGACGCGAAAAACAATTCTCCAGCCACGAATGGCTTGAACGAAACGATCCTCTAATTGCTCGATCCGCTTATAAGGATGTGGCATTGGATCGCGAGAAAGAATCCGCTCGATTCGTTCCCGAAAATCAACACCATGTTGCTTTAGAAATTCGAGTTGCGATAATGCAAGATCAGAATAGTCCACAGCGTACTCCCCTGCTCTTGCTACCTCTTCAATCCAGCCAGCAAAGGCATCGGGATGTGCCTCGATGTTCGGTAAATAGGGCTTGATGTCGAGAATCGGAGTTCCATCGAGCAGATCGACATTGCGAACGCGCACTTTTAATCCACGGACTTCGACAAGATCGACAAGCGAAAGCCCGATCGGATTCGGACGATGTGGCGAGCGAGTAGCGAATACGCCACGCTTCTGTCTGGGACCGCGCGGAACCAATACTTTCGGCTTCCAATTCGGGTTCCGGTCGAACCAATAGAGCAGCCAGATTTTTTCCATTCCTGCCAAATCTTCCAACGCCTGCTCGAAATTTTGCCCTTCCAGGAGCGTGATGGTTCCCTCCGCTCCCGCTTCCGGCTGATGTGGCGCCTCCGCCTTCGTTTGGAATGGCGTGGAGATGGTGCCGATGGGGGTAAGAGAAAGCGTGTGCATAATTTAGCCTCCCATACATGCGGTGGATTAACACTGTTCCCCGCCTTCCACATCCGCTGGGGAGGTTTAGAGTTCCCACTCTTATGTGCCGGCAACGAAACTTCAGGGGTTGCGCTCGTTGCTATTAAAAAAAGAAATCACCGCGCGATTAAGATTTTCGCCGATTGGGTCCCCAGCCGCAGAAAATACGTTCCAGCTTCGAGCTTCGAAACATCTATCGAAGTACCCATACCGTCATCGTTCGTTTCGAGTACTTCCCGGCCCAGCAGATCGAAGAGCCGCGCGGTTCCCGAAAGGCCGGGCAGAATTTCAAGTTCATTCGAGGCTGGGTTAGGATGCATCACGAGTGTTCCGCTTTGTGGGTGTTGCGGTTTTCCAAGAACTATCGCTTGTTCACCGGAGTCATTTGTAAAAATAAAATCTGGTGCTAATGTTTGAACCCCAT
>DASYAJ010000570.1:0-2596 GCA_036501405.1 Kapaibacterium sp. (SeqCode) | reverse complement strand
ATAATCACGCGGCTGTTCAGCAAGGTGGCATTGCCTATATGGCTCACATTGGAGGATTCTTCAGCGGCGTCATCCTGACGTTTCTTTTTCGCACACGTCAAGCGAAACATGGAACTTTGCATCGCCTTGGCATCCGAAGTGTTCCTTCCTGAAGGGTCTGGTTAATGCGTAACAACGATGGGCATCGTTTGCCTGCCGGTCTGCGTTTTAACGATGCACTCATAGATTCCAGATGGGTAAAAGGAACAGTTCCAAGAAAAAGAGCTATCGCTGGATGTCATCCGTGCAACGGTATTTCCCAATTCATCCGTGATTTGAAGTTCGCTTGTACTACTGCCTCGTTGGTAGATCGTAACGATATTCGAAGCAGGGTTGGGATAAATGTTGACACTTGTCGGCTGCAGCGATTGCATCGGAACTCCATCCTTCACTTCGATTTCCGAGAGCGGACGATACCAGATGCTATCGTAGCCGCCGACCCAGAGCCTGCCCTTCCAAGCAAAAAGGGAAAAAGCAAATAATGAGTTACCGGCATAGTCCTGGGCGCTATCGGTAATATCAATCCAATGACCGCCTGTGTCACTCGAAATAAACACTCCGCGGTTTGCGCCCATAAAGAGATTCCCATCCGCAAACGCGAGTGAGTGGCAAGCGAAGTTAAGGATGAGGGGTGGAAGTCCTGTATTCGAGGGTGGCCACGAATGTCCAGAATCCGTAGACCGCTGAATGCCTCCATTCGAGCTGCGGGCATTGATGATCGTCGTTCCAACGAAGGCAAGCGCATAGCTAAAACCTTCGAGTGGCCCGACAAGTGACCAGGTAATTCCTGCGTCACTGGAATAGTAAAAATCCTTTTGACTATCGATTACGCAGGCACTGGTTCCGAGCGCTGCGATAGGGATTGCATCGGTTGGAATGATTGTGCTTTGCCAATGCAACCCATTATCGGTGGAAACAAAGATACCCAATTCCGTCGATAGAATTAGATTCGTTCCAGCAGAGACGATAGGACCTGTCGTGCGAGATCCCATCAGTCCATTGGTATCGTTTGACCAGGTCACGCCATCGTCTGTCGATTGAAATAACCCGTCGCTCTCCGTTGCGGCATAGAGCGTGCCCTCGAGCACGGCAAGCGAGCTGACCCAATCGGTATCGAGTGCAAACAGCGACCAATGGGCACCAGAATCTGTCGAAAGATAAAGCCCGGTTTGGGTTCCAGCAAAAAGACTGTCTCCCATTGCGGCAAAGCACCCGGTGTGGCCTGGGCCCGTAGTCTTCACCCATTGCGCATGAAGGGAAACGGGTAAGGCTATCGAAATGAGTGTCAGAGATAATTGAATAATTCGTCTCATTGCAGGACCACCAGAGGCCGTGAAAGAAGAACGTTTGTTCCTTGCACGATGCATTCATAACTGCCCGGCACCAACCCGGAAGCATTCCATATCCAAGAATGTTCGCCAGAACTGACGAACCCGCGATAGACAGATGCAACGGTTTCACCGATAGCATTTACAATTGAAATCTCAATCGGGCCGTCCTGCATAACATTTACCCGAATGTTCTCATCGGTCTTAACCGGATCTGGATAGAGACTCACGGAACTTTCATTTCGATCCAAGTTGGGAACGGAAGAGAACGCCGAGATTGGTTCGCGCCACACGCTGTCCAGAGTTCCGGCCCAGACCGATCCATTCCATCCGTACAGAACATTGATGTACAGACGATTATCCATATTATCGTTCGCGCTATCGTTCTGCCAATAAGTCCCGTTATCCGTCGTTAAAAATACACCGAAATCGGTTGCCGCCAATAAAACATTATCGACGATAGCAAGATTGTGACAATGAAAGAAGGGGGAGACTGGAAGACCCGAATCGACCGATTGCCAAACAGCACCGTTATTCGAAGAGCGTGAAACGCCAGCGCCATTGCCTTCGCCATCGAATAGAAAATTTCCTGATTTCACAAGCCAATAAGTGAAAGCCGGTTCCGGTCCCTCGGCGACCCAATGCTCCCCACTGTCGTTGGAATAATAGATCGTGTCTGTACCGATCTTCTGAGAACCACGGGCAAAGGCTTCTGTTCCGCTTGTCGTCAGCGGATTCGTCTGCCAGGTCACCGATGTTGCGTTCCACGTCATGCCGGAATCTCTCGAAAAAAAGATTCCAGACGATGTACCCGTAACCATATTCGATCCACTCATGCCGAGGCTGAATACCTCTATCGTAGTTCCGATCCCATTGGTAATAGGAACCCAATGATTTCCACGGTCCGTTGAGAGATAGAGACCGTATCCCAATGTTCCGGCGAAGACATTATTACCGATAACGAGCATCGAGGAAGTCCAGTCCGAATCAAGCACATCGATCGTCCATGTCTGACCATTATCCGTAGAGCGATAAAGCCCGTCCGAAGTACCGGCAAATAGTGTTGAACCAATACCAGCAAAGGATTCGACATTACTTGGGCCCAAAGTCTGGACCCACTGCGCCGAGGCATCGCTATGCGTGAATAAAAGGAGTGAAACAAGAGCAGGAAAGAGTCGACGTAGTAAGAATTTAAGCATGGTTCGATAATAGACCCCGTGAGACGAGGC
>DASYAJ010000569.1:0-2632 GCA_036501405.1 Kapaibacterium sp. (SeqCode) | reverse complement strand
TGTCGGTTCGGTTGCCTGGCCTCCGCGCTGCCGAATGGCGGCCATCGAATCGGCGTCGGTCAAAAAAGCCGATGGAGTAATAATAATCTCTTCGACGCCGGTTTGGCAAAGGCCGGAGCGCAGTGTTGGCGTCGAGGCTTTTGCAATCGAGGGCGAAAGAATCGAGGCAGACGAAAAGGCAATGAACTGTCGCATGGCGCGGCTTTGTCCGGCCAGCGTTACACCGATTGTTCCGCCCGTTTCCATTCCTTCGATAACGGGCTTTGCGGTATTCGTCACGTCCCAGACTTCGCCGCCCGACGCGTTCGTAAATTGATATTGGAACGTACCGATTGTATCGATGAGGAAAAACGGAATCGATTGCGAGCCAATATCGGTGCCGCGCGAATAGACCAATTCGATAAAATCGAGCCACGCGTTGCCGGTAATGTCCGAACTCGTGAACGCCAGGTCCATAGTGAGCGGCGAAGAAAGCGAAGGAGCGAGCACCACCCTTTGGCTCCAGTTTCGGTCTGCATCGTTACCGGAATTGGCAATCGCGCGAATCGTTTCGACCAGCTGGTTATCGACCTGGACTGCCACACTTCCGGTATCGCTCGTCCTGCTCCCGCCGATTCTTGAATCGAAAGCAACCCGCAGGACCGCATTCGAACCGGTATAGCCTGGCGGCGACATGCTAAAAGTCAGTGGCGGAGCGTCGGAGCGGGGAATCGCATTATCGAGCATTTCGCGGCCGACATTATCGACTTCGAGTGTCCGATCGATTTCGCGGCAAAAGGCCGTCATCACTTGCGTGCTCGCGGTTGGATTTCCGATATTGGAATCGAGCTGCGTGACAATCCGAAGCGGCTGATCGACTGGCGTTCCACCAACTTTCAGAAGAAAATGTCCGGCGGTTGCGTAATAATTGATATTGTGAAACAGTCCGTCGGTGCCGCGAAGGTAGGGACTGTATTTCCAGACGCTCACTCCGCTTGCATAAAAATAGAGATCGGTCACCGCGCCGTCGCTCGAATGAACTTCGAGGCCTCGCTCCTGCCAGGCGCCACAGGAATCGGTGATGGCTTCGCTCAGCATTTCGCCGCCGAGGCCAAGGAGTTCCACCGAATTCGGATCGATGGGGCCGGAAATGCCATTATTGGCGAGGTCCTGCGCGGAGATATGATAGACGCCGGCATCGGTCGTCGTAATCTGAAGCCACTGGCCGCCATTATCTTCGGTTGAAAGTGGCGAACTCGATAATGCCGCATTTTTGGTTATGCTCTTCGTCGAAAAAAGCTGCGGCAGTTCCATCGCGCGCGCGGCATACAAACTCGTCACGCTGCCATTGATAAAAATCGTCCGGAAAAAATCGGCTTCTGCAGAAGAAATGTTCACGACGGATCGACCCGGCGTCGGTACGCCACCAAATGAGATGCGAAGCACGAGCGATTTTACACGCGTGACTGTCTCGGAAACAGCATCGTACTGAATGGGCGAAACGAGGATGCGCTCCGAATAGGCGGTGCGGAACGGTTCCACACGCTCGGCGGTATAGAGCACGCTCTTGGCGGGAGCGAAATAGCGCGCGGCATCGAGCTTGTATTCCGGAATGAGACCGTCCGTTACTTTGCGGTTCACTGGGACGGGCGCAAGTTTCGTTCCGGGAACGACTTCGAGCGATTGGCTCACGACGGCGACGCTGACGGGCGTCCGGTTCGGAACAAGGAAAAAGAGCGGGAGCTGCTCTCGCTGGGGCGCGCCGGCAGAATCGGTGACGATGCCGCCATCGAATGTCATCTGTGTAAAGTGCTCGCCATCGAGTCCGAGAACGGTATCCAAAGCATACTGCGGTGTAATCCGCACGATGACTTCCTGCGGTTTGACCGAAAGGACCTGGTAACTTTGCCGTGCATTCGGCGCGGGCGCTTGCCCTGCGGACGCTTGCCCTGCGGGCGAACTTTGTGCCTGCACGAGCGATGGCAGCAAAACAATGATGCACAATGCGGCCACCGAGCGAAGGCGTGTGCCCTGAAGGCCCGCGGCGCTAAGGCATGTGCCACGAAGGCCCGTGCCGCTCACGAGAAGATCGAGGAATGATTTGACCATGCGCATTCGACGCGCGAGGCGCGTGCTTAGATTAAGAATGCTGAAAAGAATGTTCCGCATCGACGTTCATTTCCAAAAAAGTTACAAAGTCCCCTTGCTCTGCATGACGTTGCAGAGAAGAAGCATGACCACTATGTGTTAGCGGCGCTACGAGAAGCGCCTGCCCTTTCAGAAATCGTAGAAAGTGTCGATAGGTTCGCGGAATTCGAAATCGGATAATTCGATATTGAAGAGAAGCCGAATGACCGCCTTGCGGCCATCGGACAAATGAGCAAACGTTAAGAAGCCGAAAGAGTTTCGCGCAAGGCGCTCTTCGAAAAAAGCTGCATCGAAAGCGGGTATGCTCGCGCCTGTATGCCAGTAAATGGCCCTTTGAATTACTTGAAATAACCTTGAATTTCGCTCAAAATCAGCCTTTCCTGCGCTCGCACTTGCGTTCGCCCGAAAAATTCCGTATATTGGGAAATTGAAATGACCTACCGAAGCGTCATAGTAGCGATTTCGATCGCGCTTCTCTTCGTTTTCAGCACGGCTGTATCGGCTG
>DASYAJ010000568.1:0-3954 GCA_036501405.1 Kapaibacterium sp. (SeqCode) | reverse complement strand
CAGGAGATTAGACCATAAGATCTTGTTTGCTGCCTCGAATGAATGGACGATCCGTTTCTGGAACTGCTTTAGCGGTGAAGTGCGCATGAAGAAATCCCGCTCTTTGCGACGTTCACGGTAAATTTTCCGATATTTTTTCTGCACTTCCATCCATTGAAAACCCGGTTTTTCTTAAAATACTCCCATACAATTAATAAAACAGGGAGTAGGAACGGAACTCCTGTTCGTGAGCGAATCGTGTGCGAAGGATACTCATCAATTGGTTCCAAAGCTGCGCCTCATTTTGCGGCGGACGATAGAAGCGGTCTTCAAACCGTGCAACGACAGCAATATCGAGCAATGTGTCGGGAATGTAATTGACTGCTGCAACAGAATCCCATGTATAGGTTTTCGATTGCTTTCCAGGAATCCATCCCAATGTCCATCCCTCGGTGTAATAGGCGAGTTGAGGCGCATATTTTTCGTTGGGCCAATCGGAATGGATCACGACAATGGAAGTTTTTTGCGGTAATGACATCGCGAGATGCGCGACATTCTCAGCTCCGTTCTCGAACACAGGTTCCTTTTCTGAAATCAAATGCGAAAATGCAATTCCAATCAGTAAGATAGATAGTACGATTGCCATTCGTTCGAATTCTTTCGTGCGGACCCAAACGATGAAAGAAATTACCAATGCAATGGCAATGATAATCAACGCCGGGACCGAAAAAATAAGGTCTCGAAATGCAAGGCGACGCGTGAGCAAAAGCCGAATCTGTTCGCTGGCGGACCAACATATTCCCAGGATCATCATAACAATGACGATGCGATTCGACGTATTGCCTTTTTGAAATTCTAAAGCATTAAAGCCTTCTGCTATCACGAATGCCGCAGGCAGCAACAAGAGCGTGGCAAAATGCGGCATTTTAGTTCCAACCATTTGCAAGACCGCAAGGACGGCACAAAGCCAGACAATCGAAGCGATGCCAATTCGATTCCACTTCCGGCGCATCAACGCGACTACCATGACAGGCATTGCGACAATCAATTGATTCAAATAATACCACCACGCCAATTTCGAAGGGGAGTATCTCCCAGCGGAAAGAGTGACAAGAGAACCAGCGATATGCTGCCAATAGTCACCATGTTTTAAGGACATCATCATAAACCAAGGCGACGCAAGGACGAGAGAAACAAGAAGGGCAACCATCGAATAGCGGATACCGGAACTCTTGTGCATGGCCCAGGGAAGCATAATCATTAACGGCAGAATGAAAAGCGCTACACCGAATTTCGTCATCAATCCAAGCGATAAGAATATGCCACTAAGCATAGCGATTCCTACTCGTTCTTTTTCCATCGCTTGAACGAGGAAATAAATCGTTCCGAGTCCAAAAAAAAGAATAAAACATTCCATTTGCGCCCAGTGGCTGAAGATCAGAAAAAGATCGGATGCTGCAAAGGAAATTGTTGCAAGTGCGGCGGCATTTCGCGAAAAAAACTTTAGGAGCAATAACCATAATAAAAGAATCGACATTGCCGCCGCAAGCGCAATAGGGAAACGGACGGCGAATGTGGAGTCTCCAAAAATAGACTTTGAAATTGCAATCAGCCAAACTCCGAGCGGGGGATGGGTTCCCGAATATAATCCTCCGATAGCATAGGCTGTCTGATCGAGCCACGCACCGAATTTCAAGCAAGCATTGGCTCGAACAGCGTACAATGCTTCATCCCACGGTTGAATTTCGCCGATGCCAAGTCGAAAAAATGGCAAAAGACAAGCAATCGCAACCAGAAGATTCGGAACTCTCCTCATTGAATCACGAAGGGGGATGGAGTGAAGCAAAGGATAAAGATTCCAATGGAGAGATAAGCAATAATCGTTCTTCTAAGATCGAGCGGGCCTTCTTCCTCGCTCGGTGGATGGCGAAAACGAATAATAAAGGTTACCAGCAATGCCCACAGGAGCCACGTTTCTCCACCGGGAACGGAAATGGTATGCACCCACTGCGGAGCGCCATCCCAATACGAAGCCACTGCCGCCGGAATGCTAATGAGAAATAGGATACACGCGACTCCCTCTCCGATCCATTTATGCCATCGCGCGCCGAACAAGGTGTAGGTCAAATGCCCGCCATCTAATTGGCCGATGGGAAGTAAATTCAGCGCCGTGACAAAAAGCCCAAACCACCCAGCACACAGCATCGGATAGTGATACATCTCCGACATTGGTGGGACATAGCCATTGGGATTCGCAAAAAGTTTTTCCATCGCAGAAAAGAAAAGTGTCTTGCCAAAGGCTAACTCCATGGTTCCGGGCGGATGAATGTCCTTCGGATAACCGGGATGTATTTGTTGCAGATATTCAATTCCCGGAAGCGTCGCAAATCCGATTGCAAGAACGACGACGCAGACAATAAATCCTGCAATCGGACCAGCAACTCCAATATCGAACATCACTTTATTTGACGGCACTCTCGATCGCGTTCGAATCACAGCGCCAAACGTCCCGAAATTCAAGGAACCCAATTGATAGCCCGGATAGGGAATGTAAAATGGCAATGTCGCATCGACGCCATGAATGCGGGCCGCAATGAAATGGCCGAACTCATGCGCCGTTAGAAAGAGCATGACGAGCGTCGCATATTCGAAGCCGAGATGTAGATTCGAAAAATCGCCAATATCCACGACACCGCGCCACTGCTCGCCCGCAACGGTTGTCGTAAAATAAGTCGCGAGAAAAAGAATGACATGCAGCCATAGGCGCTGCTTGCCCAAAGCACGTTTCAAAAAAGTATCGGCTCTGGAAGTTGTCTCAGAAATCTCGGACATCGAGTTGCAAATTGATGGTGCTACGTTTAACGCCGGCATCGGTTCCAGCCCACGATGCGCCGTATTGATAATAGAGTTGGAGGCCAAGCGTTCCCATTCGAGATGCAGGCCGATCGATTCGAATACCGCCGGAAATTGTTGGCCATATCGGGCCATCACCGGAGGAAGCAAACAACGAGAAATCGTAAGAAGCACTTCCTCGTGGAGCACTATCCAGATACCACGTCGGCCCATATCGAGCAAATCGCCAGGAGAGAGAGACAGGAACCGAAATCCACGATTCCTCTTTCGTGACCTGATGAAAAAGAACTCGGACACCTGCGGAAAGATAGAGTTCCTTTCCTTTATCGAGCGGCGCTTCGTGATCGAGTTCCATAAATTCTCTGCTATATTTGCTGCTTGCTCCGCCGATCATTGCACTATCCGTTCCATCTACCAGATGCGAAGAAATATGACTGATTCGAGCACGCCAATATGAATCGTTGCTTCCCCAAGCGGCATACATGCCAAAGAAGTAGTCCGCCGTTTCGACTGGGAACCGAAAACCGGATAAAACGCGCAATCGACTCCATCCAAGCGCTTCTAATCCAATATCTGCTCCTGCAATGGTGAGGACCGGCCTTCCAAATCCGATCGTCAGCCAGAGTGCGGGGTCCTGAAGTTCCTTTGTAATACTAAATTTATTGGGTTCCAAAAAAAGGCCAGGATCCGAATGCCATAAGTCCTGAGCATACAGCGATCGAGAAAAGAACGTCGTACCGATAACGAATAAACTCCATAGCCTCACGACACTCCGTAATTCGTAATGTGTCCTTCGTAATTTCCTCAATGCCGATACACCCTGCCTTTCCATTTCACATTGCGTTGTGCAATCAGGACGGGCATCGAAAAAACAAAGAGCGCGAGATACACTTCATATATTGGGAAATATTTGAGGAGCATTTGCATGCGTGTCCGGGCAAGAACAGGAACGATAATCAGCAGGTCCGCCGACCACTTAATGGCGATCACGAGCAGTGCAGGAAAAATCGGCAATACGAACAGCGCTGCGACCATCGAGAGATGAGCAAGAAGCCCGGTAATAAAAATGAGGTAGCCAATGGCTTTCAGCCCTTGTCCGCCTTTGACCCACCGATGCTTCTG
>DASYAJ010000567.1:0-11288 GCA_036501405.1 Kapaibacterium sp. (SeqCode) | reverse complement strand
AGCGAGCGGCAAAGCACGCCAATCGTTGTCGATGGCGATGCATCGGACTGGCCGCGCCCGCTGGAATATTACGATAAGGAGACCAAACTCAGTTTTTCCATCTCGAACGACAGTACGAAGCTCTATTTCTGTTTGCAGGCTTACGACCTGGATCTTCAGAAAAAAATCTGCCGCGCGGGTCTTCAGCTTTGGATCGATCCCACGGGTGGCAAAGAGAAGAATATCGGTCTGCTCTATCCTGTGCCATCGACCTTACAGCATTTCGCGATGGAACGAAGTGGCAGCTATGGCGCTCCGAATTCATCCGAAACAACTTCCGAGGAGTACGATCCAATCGGAGCATTGCGCCGAAACTTTTTCCGTTCCCAACCCGGTGAGATTCAACTGACCGGCTTTGTTCCTCCCGCGCAGGGAATTATTCCATCGAAAAACTCCTTCGGGATCGAAGTCCGTATTAATTGGGACACACTGAATAATGCCCTGAATTATGAAGCGGCGATTCCCTTTGCCACGTTTTATCACGCGCTTACTCCACACGATACCGCAACTCCGATCGAGCTCACCTTTACCGTCAATGGCATTCTGCGTTCCGAATCGGGAGCAAAGCGCGCATTCGAAACGGATGACGTGTCCGATAATCCAGCAGGCTATCCCGGTTCCGTGGATGGCGGCTATCCAGGTGGGACAGGCGCGCCGGGCGGGATGGGTGCAATGGGAGGTGGAGGAATGGGCGGTCATGGCGGGGGAAGACACGGTTCCCATAGCGGCGGCAGTTCTGCCGATAATACCCTGAACGAGTCGCAATCCCTTACCATTAAGCTCCGCCTCGCAAAAATAAATTAGAGCAGTAGTGTCATTCCGGGAATAACCCACAAGCACACGAGCCTCGCGTTTATTGCGCGAGGCCCGTAAAAATATAGCATCGATTAGACGCTCTCAACACAGGCGCTCATGAAATGAGCGCCTGAAAAATTCCTACCGAACGCGCTTCTTATGGCGGTTCTTCCGGAGACGTTTCTTTCGCTTATGGGTCGCCATTTTATGGCGTTTACGCTTTTTTCCGCTTGGCATTATCGAATGGTAATGGGGGTGTGTTATCGGATCAATGAACTGAGGGCGCTTAGAACAGCGCGATTCCAAGAGAGTTTCCGAAAACTTCGGCTTGTTTTATCCTTCCTTTACCGCAGTTTCATTCTCAATCCGGTGCTATCGATCTCCATAATGAGCGTATCGATGCGCGCAGCGATGGCGGGATTCGTTTTTTTCGCGACATTTCTTGCGCGAATGAAATAATCTTTCGCTTTTGCAAGTGCCTCTTCGTGATTGGAGTCGGTAATGGTCTGCGCGGTCATGATCCCGGCATTGACGAGCGCGTTCAGGTGATCGGGCTGATACAGCAGCGCGGTATCGATTTCGGAAATAGCTGCAGTTAAATTCCCGCTGGCACGCGCCACGGCGTAAGCATAATCGACACGAGCATCGGCGTCCTTCGGCTTTTGCTCGAGATAGATTTCAAATTCTTTTTTGCTATCGGCCCAATTACTGGCATCGTAATCGGCATCGGCAAGTTGAAGATGCAGATCGAGGTTGGAAGGATTTTTCGCAATTTCGTTTTGGAGCGAATCGACAATATGCTCGAAGAAGGATTGCCGCTGGGTGACAGCAAGGCTATCGACGGCTT
Organism: Kapaibacterium sp. (SeqCode); assembly: GCA_036501405.1. Classification (GTDB taxonomy): domain Bacteria; phylum Bacteroidota; class Ignavibacteria; order Palsa-1295; family Palsa-1295; genus PALSA-1295. The sequence continues at coordinate 9,607 of DASYAJ010000567.1, read as the reverse complement.
CCTGCGGCGCATACGCATTCGGTTTCGAAGCGATTTTATACACGCCGAATGCGATCGCGAGAACGACAAAAAGTACAAGTGCGATCGAACGGGGGTGCAGTGGCTTTTTTTGCGGCGGTTCGTTCCTCAATCGGTCGAGCAGGATTTCTTCCGTCGATTGGCGTTTCGTCAAGGAAGATGGAACGATATCGGCATCCGTTACGGAGCTTTCCGCAGTTTTATCGGGCTCGTAAATAAATTCGGTCCCGCAGATCGGGCAGCGCAGCAGCGCGCCGCGCTCGGCTCGTTCCGCTACCAACGCGGCGCAGCTTGGGCAGAATACAGTCGTCGGTTCGTTGGCAGTATCGATCAAGAGCGAAAAAATTATGCTTTGACAGCCGCTTTCTTTTGGCGAATGTCGATGATTTGCCGAAGCTCCCTCGACGGCTTGAACGTTGGAACGAAATGTTCATCGAGCGGGACAGCCGCGCCGGTACGCGGATTGCGCGCCATCCGAGCGGGTCGTTTTTTTGTCCGGAAGGTTCCAAATCCACGAATTTCGATGTGGTCGCCATTGGCGAGCGCGTCAGTCATGGTCTTGAAAAATCCATCGACGAGAATCTCCGTTTCGAGTTTGGTGATTCCCGTGGCAGTGGCGATGCGAGTTACGATGTCAGCTTTAGTCATAGGCGAATGCGAGTGACGTTCGAATAAACAGTTTCAAGAAGCAAGAGCGTTCGCTTCACAGTCGATTCCCATGTAAATGTTTGCGCGCGGACGCGGCCTTTTTCGATGAGGTCCGCGCGAAGGGATTCGTTCATGAGCAACGATGAAATTTTTTCTTTGATCTCCTCGATGTTATTTGGATCGAAAAACAGCGCGGCATCGCCGGCGATTTCGGGAAACGAATGGACATTCGAAACCGCAATGGGAACTCCACTTGCCCATGTCTCAAAAATCGGATTCCCAAAGCTCTCATAACTCGATGGGAACACAAAGGCGCGGGCATGCGCGTAAAGATAGCGCAAATCGCTTTGCGGAAGTCCACCCGTGAACACGACCAGCGATTCCGTTCCAAGCGAACGGGGTAGCGCGTGAATTTCTTCCAAATATTTGGGATCGGTTCCCGTCCCTTTGCCGGCAAGCACGAGTTTAAGATTGGGGTAGCCTTCCTTCACCACCATGGCATGAGCGCGTAGGAGCTGGTCCTGCCGCTTATAGCGCCACAAGGCAGAAACATAGAGAAGATAGTTACCGGAATGAAGGCCGTAACGTTCGAGCACGGCATTCCCTTTTTCCTCCGCTCGATTCTGCTCGCCATCGAATAGCGCGAGATCGACGCCATGGGGAATGACCGTGATCTTCGAGGATTTTGCATGGGTGAATCTTGTGACGTCTCGCTTAATATCTTCGCTTGGAACGATAATAGCTTTTGCTTTTCGAGCGGATGGAGCCATAAGAACAGTGCGAATCAGGCGGCGAACACCGTTCACGCCATAGTGGGCATAAGCATGGGCCATGGAACGAATATTCACGACAGCGGGAACATCCGAGAAGAGGGAAACGAAATTTCCGGGATAATACATCAAATCGATCTTCTCCCGAACAATCGCGACGGCAAGCGTAAATTGTTCAGCGAAGACCTTGTGCAACGGAGTACGACTGGAATGTTTTACTTCGACGATCCGAAGAAACCGGCTTTCTTCAATTCCCAGTTTTTCGGCTTCTCCTTCGCTTACAAAAAGGACGAAGCGATGTTGGGAATGCAATCCAACGATCGTTCGAAGAAAATGGACGATATAATTCTTTCCGCCAGTGTCCTCGGAAAGCTTCCCAATGGCGGCAATGCCTATTTTCATGCGGGAATGGAATTGGGAACAGATTGGGGCGTCGGAATCTTTTCCAGGGCACAGATCCACTGTTCGAGCGCAATGATCGTCCACGGTTTGAGATAATGTGACTTGCCATCGATGAAATCGCGATGGACTGTTCGAATCGCCGACGTTTCCAAAATTCCCATTTCGGTCACGCGCAAGGAATTGGAAAGCAGGAGATCGAGATATTCGCGCAGGTTGGAGTGCAGCCATTCTTTCATGGGAAGCTCGAAGCCAGTCTTCGGTTTTTTCATTATGGCTTCCGGAATGATATCGCGAACTGCATCTAAAAGAAGCTGTTTGTTCGTGCCGCGTGTTTTGATCGCAAGTGGAAGCTGCCAGGTGAATTCGAGCAGTTCCCGATCCAACAAGGGCGCACGCGCTTCGAGATGGTGCCACATTGTCGTCGCATCCAGATCGCGAAGCAGCATATCGGGAAGGTAATGCTCTTCATCGAATCGCAGCGTGGAAAGGAATGCATCGCCCTGCAATGGCTGGCGGGAATCGTTCCATTTGCGTCCACATAGTGTTTGGATTTCCGATTGACGGAAGAGCGCGCGAGAACCTTCGGGAAAAATGGCCGATCGAATGCCAGAACGCATTCGTGTATGGCGACCGCCAAGTAGAAACTCCGCACCCTTCGAACGCAGCGATTTCGGAAATGCCCATATCATCTTCAACCATTGTGCACGCCGCGCAAGCCAGCGATATTTGGCATAGCCGAGGAATGCTTCGTCGCCTCCAACACCGCTAAGAATAACTTTCAGATCCGAATCGATGGTTCGCGCCGCCTTTGCAATGAGGAAGCTATTGAGTCCATCGCCCGAAGGCGAATCCATTGTGGAAAAAAATTCTGGCAGCAATGCGGCAATATCGTGAGACGAAATCTTCCATTCGTGATGGTCCGTTCCGAAAGCATTCGCGCCAATGCGTGCAAATTCCGTTTCGTCAGGCGTTGCGGTTTGCTCACGAAAGCCCAGGGAAACAGTTTTGATTCGATCCGAAGATACCCGTGAAGCAAGGCCGACAATGGCATTCGAATCGAGACCACCAGAAAGAAATGCACCAATGGGGACATCGCTCACAAGGCGATCGTGAACGGAGCGTTCGAGGATGCGCCGCGTTTCACTTACCGCTTCTTGGTAAGGAATGGAAATGGGATCGAAACGTGGAAGCCGGTACCATTGCTCCATTCGAATTCCATTCGAAGAAAGGCGGAGAATGCTTCCCGGCGGAAGCATTTGTATCCCATCAATCATCGAAAGCGGATGCGGCACCGAATAAAAACGTAAAAAGGCCGAGAGCGCCTCGCGGGAAATCTCGAACGGAACCATTCCGCTCGCAAAGAGCGCGCGAAGTTCGGATGCAAAAAGGAATGTGCTGCCGAATGTCCCATAATAGAGCGGCTTTTTCCCGATGGAATCGCGGACAAGGATCAGTTCCTGCTCTTTTTCCTTCCAATATCCGAAGCTGAAAAATCCTCGGAGTTCCGAAAGAACAGAAGTTCCTTTTTTCTCCAAGAGTGCAAGGAGCACCGCCGTATCCGAAGGCGGGACGTTCAGACGGTATGTCGATCGCAGCTCCTTATAATTGTAGATCTCGCCATTGAATACGAGCATGTTCCCCGACAAGCTTGTCATCGGTTGATGCGCTTCGGGCGTGGGATCGATAATGGAAAGTCGGCGGTGTCCGAACGCAGCCTGCCCGCTCGGCGAAAATTCGATGCCCGCGTCATCAGGCCCTCGGCGATGCATCGTATCGGTCATCGCGGAAAGGACAAGCCGATGGCGTTCGCTCTGAAGCGAGCCACCCATCGAGATCATTCCTGCAATTCCACACATGGTCTGGCAAACAATAATTAAATGGAGCTATTCCAGCACGAATTATTCCAGGGCAAGCGATTCCTTCACATCGCCAATAACATCGTCCCACACGCCCGGATGTTTTTGCGCGATGAGCAGCAGCAAGGGGTACCACGGCGATTGCTCATCGTCGATCCTCCACCGCCAATCGGGCAAATGAAAAAGCATCGCCCAAGTCCGCTTCCCCATGGAACTGGCAAGGTGCAAAAGCGATGTATCTACTGTAATAATATGATCGAGGTTCGAAACGATGGCCGCGGTTGTGGCGTAATCGCGCAGGAACTCTCCGAGATCGATCACATACGGATCCTCCGGTTTGCGCCCCGGTTGCAAGCTGAAAAATTGGAACTTTCGTTTATGCGCGTCTATGACGGGCTGGAATGTTTCCCATGTCATCGAGCGGTTTCGGTCCATCGGATGCTTCGGGCTGCCGGACCATGCAATGCCAATTCGCCGTTTCTTTCGATTCTCTGGCGGCATCATAGACTTCAACTTCTTTCGCCATTCGTCGATTTCCGCGCCGCGTGCGCGCAGATAAGGCTTGAACATTCGCATCGCCTCATAGGTCTCGCCGAGAATGCGCGGCAGGCTCATGAGTGGAACGTGAAGATCGAAATCGGGAACTTTGGCTTCCGTGTGAATGAACCGTACATTGGTATGGCTGAAGGAGGCCATGAAAAGCCGATAGAGTTCGTCTGGAACTTTCACGAGAAGCTCGCAGTCCATCTTCGCGAGATCCGGAAGATAACGAATGAACTGGATCGTATCACCCAGGCCTTGCTCTGGCCAGAGAAGGAGCGTGCGTCCCGCGAGCGGCTCCCCATTCCACAGCGGACGATTTGGGTTCCACATGGCCGGCTTTTCGGGAGATTTCCAACGCCATTCGTGCTCCGAAAACCCTTCCTGCAGTTTCCCCGATGTCAGCAGGACCGATCCCAATCCGTAATGAAGTTCCGCGTTCTGCGGCGCAATGGCGATTGCACTGCGAAAGAGAGCTTCGGATTCCGCAAGCGCATGGGCGAAATAAAGTGAGGATGCTTTATTCGAAATCGCTTCTACATAATCGGGAACGAGTTCGATGGCTATGTCGAATGCCGCGATCGCTTCTGGATAACGATAGAGCTCGTGAAAAACTAAGCCGAGATTATTCCACGTTGGAGCCGAATGGGGATCGAGTTCGGCGGCCTTTTGCAATACCGGCTCGGCTTCGGCAAATCGTTTTTCGACGATGAACATCCGGCCAAGATTGTAATACCCTTCCCAATTGTCGGAACGGATTGCAATTGCGCGCTCGAACGAACGCTCGGCTTCGTTCGTGCGGCCCAACTGCGCGAGCGCCAGCGCACGGTTGTTCCAAATCTCCGCGATACTATCATTGACGGCAATCGCCTTGTCGGTCCAGGCCAACGCGAGTGAAAAATCTTGACGTTGCAGCGCGAGCACCGAAAGCCGATGGTACGGCGCCATCTCTTGCGGCCAGGAAACTATAATGCTCGAATAAAAATGGAGCGCCCGATCGATCGCACCGCGACGTTCGTTCGAGAGACCAAGGTTGTAGAGTTCTTGCGCAGTCAGCATTTGGCAGGCCGTGAATGGACTACTGACAATGAGATTCGTAAAAAAATTTCATGCAGTAAATTTTTTTTACTTTACGGATCGAGTCCGAACAATGTACGGACGAGTTCCAAGCGTGCCAGGATGTCGGCTGTCTCACTCGATTCCTTTAGTTCGACGGCCGGGGTGTGCAGCAGGCGATTCATCATTCGGCGCGTCATTTCGTCGAGCATGGCAAAAGACTTCTCGTCGAGCTTTCCTTTATTTCGTTCCAATTCTTCCTTTCTCACGGCTTCGAATTTATCGCGGAGTGCCTTGATCGTCGGTCCGGCTTGCAACCGAGAAAGCGCAGCAAGGAACTGCGAACGTTCTTCCTCGATAATCGCTTCTGCTTTCGGAATTTCGTGACGGCGCCGTTCGGTATTGCGATCTACAATCGATCGAAGATCATCAATGTCCTTCAAAAAGACATTGGGAAGCGTTCCAATCGATGGCTCCAAATCGCGCGGAACAGCAATATCGATCATAACCATTGGGGAAGACGACGATTTTCGTTTCAGTGCTTCTTCGACGGTCGATCGCGTAAGAACATAATCTGTCGCCGACGTTGCGCTCACGAGAATATCGACCGAGGAAAGCACGACCGGAAGCTCCTCGATGGGAAGGATGTCGAGTTCCGCGTTCGAATCGTTGGCACGGACGCGAGAAATCATTTCACGAGCGCGCTCGACGCTGCGGTTCGCGATGGTAATGCGCCGCGCGCGGCGATCGAGGAAATGCTTCGTGGCCAGTTCCGCGGATTCGCCGGCGCCAATGATAAGGATATGCCGCTCCTCGAAATCGTCGTAAATTTTTCGGGCAAATTCCACCGCGGCATAGGAGATCGTTGCCGCACCTTCATTGAGCGTTGTCTCCGTTATTACTCGTTTTGCGACTCGAAACGCGACCTGCGAAAGCTTCCTCAAAAAAGCTCCGGAGGCCTCTTCCGCTTCACTCAAACGAAACGCTTCTTTTACTTGCGCGAAAATCTGCTGATCCCCCACGATCTGGGAATCAATCCCAGTAATGACTGCGAAGAGATGCCGAATTGTTTCTTCCCATTCGAGCGTCTCGAAAAAATTGCGAAGTCCAGCACGTTGTTCTTCCGCGACGTGCTTCAGCTCGAAGAGCGATTCGAGCAATTGTTCCAGTGACGGTTTCTCCTCTTCCGTGTAGGCATAAATTTCGGTGCGATTGCAGGTCGAAAGAACAAGTGTTTCGAATTGCGGAAACTGCGCGAGCAAGCGCCGAGTCTCTTCTTCCGAAAGCTGCAGCGCCTCGCGCACTTCGACAGGAGCGCGCCGATGCGAAATACTGAGAGCAATGAAGTTTCCCGTCACTCGGAACTAAAAAAAACTGTGAAATGACGTACCGATCCAGTTGATGACCGTCATCGAGATCACGGTCAAAGCAAACCCGGACATCCAGAACAGCACGAGCCTTCGTCCTTCCATCCGCATCGCGCGCCGAACGAGCAGTGTCGCGCCGAATACGATCCAGACGAGCACGGTCATCACGACTTTGGGGTCGAAGAGGAACGCCACGGCGGTCACGTTCAATGGAATACGTGAATAAAGCATCGCACCGAGCACGATCGAAAGCGTGAGGAACACAAATCCAAACGCGCTGGCGCGAAGCCCATATCGTTCCAAACGGTCCAGACTTGGAATGTGCTCGAAGATCGCGCCGAATTCATTCCGCCGAATCGATCGAAAAAGGAGAAGATAGAGTCCGCCATAGATTGCTGCGAGCATTAGTGCCGCATAACCGAAGACCGAGGTCGTCACATGCAGATTGAAAATAGGATCGTGCAAAATCGCCTTTGTTTCAGGTGGCGTTTCATTCGCAATGGAAGAAAGGAGCTGCAAAAGAAATGCAATGGCCGTCACGAAAAATCCGGTGCCAGACGTTTCACGGGAGGTGCGAAGTTCTGCAAAAACATACACCGCAAGCAGCGTGAAGGCAATGAGCGATGAAAGCTCGAAGACCGTGGCAACCAGTTCGTGCCGATAATGCGCGGTGTATGCTCCAATATAGACGGTATGCAGCGCGAGAACGAAATAGGCGCCGCTGAGTGCATGACGCAAACGGTGCGCCTGATCGAGCGTGCGAAAAAAGGTGCGCGCAAAATAGAACGCCAGCCCTCCATAGGCAAGCGGCAAAATAATGCGCAGCACCGCGACAAGAACATCCATCGAAGCGCCGAACAGCGCTCGTTTCCGAAACATTCGTGGAACCCAAGTTTTCGCCTTTGATTTAGATACTTTCCTCAAGATACTTTCATTGTAGATCGTTTCATGGCACGTACCGAACTGAAATCGGCTGAGCAAAAAACAACGCAGCAGGAAGCCGCCTCCACGCTGGCCGATTTTCATAACTCCTCGCTCGAAATGCGGCGCTTGTTCGCGGAGGCATTGGGAACATTCCTGCTCGTCATTGCTTCCGCCGGCGGCGTAGCGATGATGTATTGGAGCCACGGCAAAATCTCGCTCGGAATGGCGATGGCTTCGCGCGGCCTGATGGTCATGGCGATCATCTATTTCATGGGCGCGGTGAGCGGTGCGCATATCAATCCCTCGATCACGTTTGCGTTCGCGCTAAGGCGGAACTTTCCGTGGCGCAAAGTGCCAGGCTATCTTGTCGCGCAGTTTGTGGGCGCGATGCTCGCGATGTGGTTTCTCTATGCGCTCCTTGGCGATATTGCCGCGCAAGGCGCAAGCAAATTGGGAGAGGGGGTCACTCCGATGCAGGGTTTTGTGGTGGAAATGTTCCTGAATGCCACGCAGGTCTGTGTGATCCTCGGCACAGCCTCTGGCGCGCGCAATATCGGCACGAACGGCGCAATTGCTATTGGCGGCTACGTTGCTCTTGCCGGATTTTTGTTTCAACCGATGACCGGCGCTTCGATGAACCCGTTCCGTTCGCTGGCACCCGATATTTTTAGAGGGAATTATTCAATGACGTGGATTTACTTTGCGGGGCCGTTTGCCGGAGCGGTCATTGGCGTGATCTGCGAGTGGATTCTCAAAGGACCTCCCACCAAGGAAGGAACCGAAGCCGCCATGGGAAGTCTCGGACGAGAATAACGGACTGCCCATCGAAGAACCAGAACGGGAGAAGCATTCGTTTACGGAGCATGATTTTTTCGTCCGTTCTAAAACATGCGTCTCGCAGCCTCGCCGCGAGAAAGTCCGCGCTTGTTCCAAGTGCGCTTTTTACGATAGGAATTCTTTTTGGGGCACTCCCTGGGCGCGCACAATTTCAGCATAGTTCCATTCCCCAGCCCGTGGGCAACGAAGGTGGAACGATTGCCTTCGAACGCCCGGACCTCACGTTCGCGCCGCAAAGTACCGGCATTGAAAATTGCGTCAATATCGCAATTAATAACATCTCGGACCATCCTCGGCTTCTAACGCAGCTCAAATCGCTCGATCCGCGCCATTTTTATGTCACCTCTCCGGCAGCGGAAATGCTTCCGATTACGGTGAGCGCGAATACGACATTTTATCTCAACATCTGCTTCAAAGCCGATGAAGTCCGCGATTACGCGACCGATGTGCTTGCTGTTTTCCAAAATGATACAGCCCAATTGCATATCACAGCCAAGGGGCTCGCCGCGCCAGAAGTTGTGCCAGTTCCGAAGGAGACCTCGATCACCGAAGTGACTTACAAAAAGCACAACTGGATTTTTACCTTCGGGCTGAAAACACGCGGCACGGTAAAACTGACGCTTGAAGACATGATGGGGAAAGTGGTTCGGAACTTTCCGTTTCAGGCTGTAAAATCGCCTGGTTATTATGAGACAACATTCGATCAAAAATCGGACGCAGGCAAAAAGCTCCCAAAAGGGAGCTATATTCTTCGCCTCGAAGCGACAGATCAACAATCCCGCACGACGGCCCATTCATCGAGGCTTGTCACGATTAAATAACCTCGAAGTGAAAAGTTGTGTCCTCCTGATCGTGTGGTTATTTGCCGTGACGGCGCGCGCGCAAATGACCGGTTTTTCTCCTGGAGCGCAAGAGAAAGAATATCATGCGGAACAGGAACTGATTAACGCGATTCATCCGGATACGCTCCGATCGATTGTCATAGCGCTTTCGCGAGAAGTGCATGTTGCGGGAACCCCAGCGCAGGCACGCACGCGCGATTACGTTGTGGACCGCTGGAACCGCGCCGGTCTTTCGACCCAAGTCTATCCTTATGATGTCTACATTCCGCTTGCGATCCGTTCAACGCTCGAACTCGACACGCCGGTGAAGAAGACATTCGATCTGCATGAAGAACAATTCCCCGGCG
>DASYAJ010000566.1:0-4469 GCA_036501405.1 Kapaibacterium sp. (SeqCode) | reverse complement strand
AATACGGTATTGACTTTGCCGGTCGAATCGCGGACCTGCGAACTATCGTAATAAAGCAACAGCGGACGCTTCGGGAAAATCATATAATTCCCAATCGTAAAACGCGCCATCGTATCGCCGTAGATAATCGTTTCGTTCGGTACATCTTCGACGCGAACATGGCCGCGTGTATGCATTTCGCCGGAAAGCCTGGAATCGAACAGCCAATCGGATTCGAGCCGGATGGAATCATTCGAAAGATGAACGTTGCCATCGACGGTCGTCTCGCCGAGCGCACGAACGTAAACAATGGTATCGCCAGAAAGGGAACCCGAATCGCTCACGACCGATGCGTGTCCATAGAGTAGCGACGTCATTGTAGAACGATAATAGGTCATCGAATCGCTCACGCTCGTATTCTTATCCTGAGTAACGGTGACATGATGAAAAAAATGGGCCACTTGCGTTCCCGTATTATAATCAGCATTTTGGGCTGTCAGCTCTTCATCGCGGTCGAACATGCGGACGCCGCCATCGGCAAAGCCAATCTCCGTCGAATCGTTATAGATCACATGCGGCGCATAGAGCGCAAGCGTATCCTGATGAATTTCGACATGACCGATCATCTCCATTTTATGGGCCGTCGTATAGTAGATCGCCTTATCGGCCGAACCATAGAGCGCTCCCTGCACGAACTGCATGTGGCCGGCATATTGTTGAACCGCAAGTCCGTTCATCGTACCACCGATGAGCGTATCGGAGGTAATGCGAATGGGAACTTGAGAATGAACAGTGTGGACGAAGAAGAACGAAAATATTGTTAATGTCATCCTGAGCGAAATTCGTTTTCGTGAATGCGAAAACAAACGGAGTCGAAGGATCTCTTGCAGCACTTGCCGGAGATCCTTCGACTTCGCAAACCTCCGCTGACGCTCCGGTTTGCTCCGCTCAGAATGACGATGAGAATTCAATGTTGAATTTAACGCCTAACGTATGGCAATCAATCCAAACAAGTTAACGGTTAAATCGCAGGAGGCGCTGCAAGCGGCGGTCGAGATCGCCGGGAATTACGGCAATAACCAGATCGAGCCGGAGCACCTGCTCGCCGCGCTCATTCAGGACCCCGAAGGCGTCGCGACTTCTGTGTTGCGAAAACTCGGAGTGAACATCGAACAACTCCGCATTCGTGTGACGGGTGCGCTTGAAACACTTCCGAAAGTCACCGGCGCGCAGGGCGCAAATCAGTTCCCGTCGAACAATCTAAATAAGCTCTTCGATAATGCTCGCAAAGAAGCCGAAGCGCTGAAAGATGAATACGTATCGACGGAACATCTTCTGATCGCGCTGCTCGATGGGAACACTTCATCATCGAAGCTGCTGAAAGATCAGGGTGTGACGAAGCATAGTGTGCTTTCCGCGCTGCAATCGGTGCGGGGAACTCAGCGCGTGACCGATCCCAATGCCGAGGAACGATACCAATCGCTCGAAAAATACGGACGCGACCTCACCGAAGCCGCGAGAAAAGGCAAGCTCGATCCTGTCATCGGACGTGAGGACGAAATTCGCCGCGTCATGCAAGTGCTTTCAAGGCGCACGAAAAACAATCCGGTACTCATCGGCGATCCGGGAGTGGGGAAGACTGCCATCGTCGAAGGCATTGCGAACCGCATTGCTTCGGGCGATGTCCCGGAAGGATTGAAGAGCAAGCGCATTGTTGCGCTCGATATGGGAACGCTGGTTGCGGGAACCAGTTTTCGCGGGCAGTTCGAGGAACGATTAAAAGCGATCGTAAAAGAAGTAGCAGAGTCCGCCGGAGAAATTATTCTTTTCATCGACGAGCTGCATACGCTTATCGGTGCCGGGGCCACGCAGGGGGCGATGGACGCCGCGAATATATTGAAACCAGCGCTCGCGCGTGGCGAACTTCATACCATCGGCGCAACGACGCTCGACGAATACCACAAGCATATCGAAAAAGACGCTGCGCTCGAACGCCGATTTCAGCCTGTGTTTGTCGGAGAACCAAGTGTCGAGGATACGATCTCCATCCTTCGTGGGTTGCAGGAAAAATATGAGGTGCATCACGGCGTTCGGATTCGCGATGCTGCGCTGATTGCTGCCGCGCAACTTTCCGATCGTTACATTGCCGACCGTTTCCTTCCCGATAAAGCGATCGACCTTATCGACGAAGCTGGCAGCAAACTCCGCATCGAAATAGATTCCATGCCCGCCGAGCTCGATCAGATCGAACGCCGCATCCGGCAGTTGGAGATCGAGCGCGAGGCGTTGAAGCGGGAACAGGCGGCGGTGTGAATTTTTTTATCAATCCCAAACGTTCGGTGAATATGGATTATCATGACATCATTACTATTCAACCGGGCAAGCGAGGAGGCCGACCCTGCATCCGTGGGTTGCGTATTGCCGTTGCTGACGTATTGGGATGGCTTGCGGCGGGAATGTCGCACGAAGAAATTCTCAGCGATTTCCCAGAACTGACCGAAGAGGATATTCGCGCATCGCTTGCGTATGCCGCTGACCGTGAGCGTCATGTGCTCATGGTTGCATAAAATCATGAAACTCCTTTTCGATGAAAACCTGAGCTTTAAGCTATGCTCGATGCTTGCCGATATTTTTCCGAATTCGAGTCAGATAAAAATTCTTCAATTCGAAAGCGCAGACGACCGCGAAATTTGGGAGTATGCGAAGAAAGAGAATGTATGTTTGGTTACACAAGACTCTGATTTTGCAGACATGGCGGCTTTGTACGGCCCACCACCAAAGGTGATATGGCTTCGATGTGGGAACCAGCCAACAAGAACCATTGAATCCATTCTCCGAGATCATTCCTCGATCATTTATGCTTTTGATGAAGATGCTTTCGCTGCCTGTCTGGAATTATCATAATTTATCATACCATCGCCACATTCGCTCCATCCCCGCCGAACTTGGGTAAGATCGAACGCCGCATTCGCCAGCTTGAAATCGAACGGGAAGCGTTGAGGCGGGAACAGGCGGCAGTGTGAGGAGTGAAAGAGGCAGCGCTTCCAGTCCGAACAAAGCTGGAAGATGAAGGCATCGAGGCCATGGTTTTCCATCTCAATGTGGAATCGGATGCTCTGGCCTTCTGTTGAATTAATATGATGAACATAAAGCAGCATGCTCCACACGGATGGATGCTCCTCGTGGGTCTTTTTGTGTGTTTCGCCGGGCCCATTCTCGCGCAGACCACAATCGATACCAAATTCGTCGGCGGCCCAAAGGACCGAAACGGCGGATATGAAGATCCCTCGAAATTTGTGATCGCGAGCAATGGAACGATGTTTGTTGTCTGCCCAAATGGAATTTTTGAATCGGCCACTCAAGGAGTCACATGGGTGCGGATCGATTCGACCACGACCGGCGATTTTTGCTTTGCGCCTGATAGTACACTTTATCTCGCAGGCAATAGTGGTGTTTTCTTGAGCACTAATTTTGGTGTAAACTGGACGAATCTCGGCGCACAACTCCCGAACGGCCCATTCTATTCCATCATTGCGCTACCCGATGGAGCGATTCTTGCAAGCTGCCCGAGTGGAATTTTTCGCTCCATCGATAAGGGCTCGGATTGGGATCACGTCGGGCAAAACAAGTTTCCAGCCAGCGGAACCGGCGCCTACCTGACTGCAACATTAAAAGGCACGATCATGGCGCGAAACGGAAATACCTATTATCGCTCGACGGACGAAGGGACAACTTGGTTATCCTCCACACCGTTGACGATTCAGATCTGGCCAATTTCGGGGGATAACATCCTGCGGCCAAGCGATAACGGCCTCGAACGTTCGACGGACGATGGTATCTCATGGCAGGCCGTCCCAGGTTCTCCGAATGGACCGCCGTATGACGTCGCGATGGACGCGGCTGGGAATCTGTTTATGTTCTTCGGCTGGCAATTATATGTTTCGAAGGATAGTGGAACCACCTGGGCCGTGGATGGAACTATTTCTGGCGGAGGCCAGCAACTCGCCTTTGCCACCGACCACAGCCTCTTCTTCTCCCAACCATCCGAAGGTATTTGGCGCACACTCAAACCACTTAGCGGCGTCTCGCCCGCAGCCGCCCTACCGGAACTTTCTATCACGGCAATATTCGGGCAATTCCCCAACGATATATCTTTTACGCTGCCCGAACGATCGGACAACCCCCTCTCGCTTTTTGACATTCGGGGCGAACTGGTCAAAGTCCTGGCTTTCGGGACGTTCGATCGCGGCACACACACTGTTTCTCTCCCTTCGAATATCCCGGGCGGCGCCTATTTTTGCGTCCTTCGATCACCGACTGGCACAAGCACCATAAAGTTAGGACTTCCGTAATCATTTCGGAGTAACTTAGTACGTTCAGCATCAGAATGGCAGAACGAACCGAACGAGCGCGGACTGTGCCATCCCCTGCGCGACTCTTACTTTTAAAACAATCCGCAACCTCCGGCTGACGCCGTGGGTTGCCAATAT
>DASYAJ010000565.1:0-11894 GCA_036501405.1 Kapaibacterium sp. (SeqCode) | reverse complement strand
GATGGATCACGTCAATCTCAATATTCAGATTGGCAAGATGATAGCCTTGAAGGGTTTCATTTCCCGTTTGATACCTCAATTCTTCCGTTGCAAGATTTAGGAGATTTAGATACGCTTTTTGCCCGCCATTTCCTCTTTAGTGTGGGAATCCCGGCAGGAATCATTACTTCCGTCTCCGCCTATCCCAATCCCACCGGCACGGGAACGGTTATTTCGTTCGGCATCGCTAAGGAGGCGTATGTGAAAATCGAGCTGTATGATGTCTTAGGTCATGCAGTCGGCTCCGCCGGTTTCGAGAGTCTCTTCGAGCCGGGAAACAAAGCAGTTCCCATCTCGCTGGCCGCTCTCCCATCGGGAACCTACTTCGCGCGCATCCAAACGGCGTATGGGGAAGTGGAGTCGGTAAAGATCGTCAAAGAATGAAAACCTTTCTCTATGTTCTTCTATTCTGCGTGCAGGGAAGCGTCGGTATGATGTTTCCCTGCTCGGATGGATGCAGTTCGTCTCCCGGATTTCCTTGCACCTGATTTCAGGCAAGGACATTCCTATCTCGATCGGAGTGTTCGATGTTCCAATTAAGCAGTAATGGCATTTCAGCGGCACACAAAGTTCTGTAGCCATCTGCAACCAGTGCGCGTTTGCCACTGTTGATTTGTGTTCTATGCCTCAACTCGACCCTAAAATTCTCGAACAGCGGCGCAAGCGAACGCTTGACGCTTGGAACTTAACAAACGATAGTGTTCTCATCGGTGGCGGCTTGCCCATTTCCATCCCCGGCGGTGCGGATCAAACGTTCCCATTCCATACACATCCAGAGTATTACTGGCTGACCGGTCGCCAGCGCGAGGGCGGTGTCCTTGCTTACGATTCGCGTGAAGGATGGACGCTCTTCGAGCCGCCGCTCTCTCAAGGCGAGCAAGTATGGGGAGGAAGTGAAGCGCCAATTGGCCGGCCCATCGAAGAATTAGAGTCGTGGACAATGGCGCGACAAGGTCGAAGAATACGCTGGCTGGGTGTCACGAAATATGCCGAAGCGGATCAGGAACTGCGCGATAAATACTTGCACGTTCGCCGTAACAAAGACGAGGCGGAACTTTATGAAATGAAACGCGCCGTGAGTGCAACCGCCGCCGGTCATGCGATAGCAAAAGAGATGATGCGATCTGGCAAAACAGAACGTCAAGTCCAAATCGAGATCGAAGCAGCATTCTTCCGCGCTGGAGCCGATACGATTGGATATGGAACGATCGTTGGTTCCGGTCCGAACGCCACGCTCCTCCATTCAACACCGGGATCGAAAAAATTGAAATCCGGAGAGTTCGTTGTTGTCGATGCCGGTGCAATGGTGAATGGTTATACCGCCGATGTTACGCGAACACCCGTGGTGGATGACGTCTGGCATGATGGAATGCGCGAGATTTACGATGCAGTACTGACGACGCAGGAGCGAACGATTGCGGCCTGTGTGATCGGCGCAGAGTGGGGCAATGTTCATATCCTTGCTGCACGCACGCTTGCCGAAGCGCTAAAGGCGATGCATGTGATTAACACGAGCGTGGACGAGGCAATAGAATCGGAACTTATCGCACTTTTTCTGCCGCACGGAATTGGTCACATGGTTGGCCTCGGCGTGCGCGATGCAAGCGGACCATATCCTGGACGCGATGGGAAGAATAAATTTGCAGGAGTGAAAATCAGAATGGACCTTCCTCTTGGCGAGAACTATCTTGTTACGGTGGAACCGGGACTCTATTTTAACAAGGCCCTGCTTACGAACACGGAGAATCGTGAGAAATATAAATCCGCGGTAAATTGGGAGAAGATCGAACCATGGATTGGCAGCGTCGGTGTTCGGATTGAAGACAATATCCTCGTCACAGCATCGGGTCCGATAAATTTGACGAGCGAAATACCGAAGTAAACCGGTTTAAGTGGCTTCATAGCATTCGTTGACAGCATCGCTCCGAGATGCAATTAAGCACCTCGCTTTGAATCCTGCGTGAGCCTCGTATAAGGGCATTTTTTACGTTGAACTATTTCGGGCACCGATGGTTAGTTCTATCCGGTTCGTCTATTTTTGCCATCGATGAAAATCCGTCTATTCTTATTTAGTTTGCTGATCACAGCTGTTTCCTTCGGTGCTCCTGCTGCGAGTGCTCAGGAAGCGTTGCATACTCCGCTCAAAGGAATTACTGTGAGACTTCAGTCTCTCACGGCTGATGGAAAGACAGATACGTTGAATCCGGGCAACTCGAAGTTACTGGATTTTCACTTAAGAACCACCACCGATGACGATGGAAAATTCATATTCGGTTTTGTGCCGTCTGGAACCTATGCATTAGGATGTTCCTACACGGCTTGTTCTATCGCTTATCGGAAGTCGAATCGGCCAAGATCCCAATCGGGAGATCAGTCGTTATCCGAAGAACCCCTGATGCAGATTTCCGTCGACGCGTGCGAAGGAATGGTCTGTCGAATTGCCGTCAAAAAAATCACGCCGGACGATTGGTCGTCGAATGCACAACCATCGACCATGACAAGAATCACAAAAGATTGGAGTAACACAATCGCATGGCTGACGAGTGGCGGTGGGGTCATCTTGCAAATCGATGGAGCGCACTCGGTCATTTCAGGAAAAATAGAAGTACAATAAATCGCCATATCCTTCGCCTACTTTCCACGACATACGAAGTGGAATCATTCCCGTCTTTGCAATCTGATTTTCGACGCATAGAGCTTTGACCATGAATACATTATGAGCCGCTTTACATGGAGTGTGGCACCGTGCTTGCAAAAGAAGAAGGAGTCACAGCAATGTGTGGCAAAATTATTCAAAGAAAACAGCAACTTTTATTTATCACATTATGAAAAAGCTAATCATATTAGGAATGCTGGCGTTGGGACTTAGCGTCGCGGCGCCGCAAGCGCATTCGCAAGTGCGAGTGCAGGTCCGCACACACACGCGCGTTATTCGTCCGCGAGTGGGCTTGAGCGTTCAGCTCGGAACTCCCGGCTATCGCTATTATCGTCCGTCTGAGACGGTGATTATCAACCGTCATGACCGTTGGCACCGTCGCGAATGGGCGCGTCGTCACAGATATGCTCGCATGGGATTCGGGCGATAAACAATTACAACGGAACGATACATTCAGTATCGTTTCAAGACATCAAGAGCGCTTCATCGTGTGGAACGGTTCCGGCCGCTTGCATGGTGAAGCGCTCGATGTGTGTACGGATGGTGGCAAGATCGAAAAAATGTTTCCCAACGGCATTGCGAAGTTCCCTTGCGACCGTGTCCTGCGTCGATGCCACAATGACGCGTTTGCCATAGCTTCGCAGAAGCTCCACCGCGCGCTCGAAATCGCCATCGCCGGTGACGAGAACCGCCGTATCGTACTGCGCAATCGTCGTGAAGAGGTCGATCGCGAGTTCCAAATCGAGATTGGCCTTGCGGGTTAGTTCCCCGGACGCCTCATCGCGGAATGCTTTGATCGTCTTGACGCGAACGGTATATCCGGCATGATTGAGATAGCCGTAGAAACTTGTTTCCCGCGGATCGGGTGGCATTTTTTGAGAGGCATACCAAAAGGCATCGCCGACCGCACAGCCATGTGTGAAAAAATCGAGGAGCTTTTTGGGATCGAAAAACCAGCCGAGAGACCGTTGTGCATAATAGGCGTTTTCACCATCGACAAAAATAGAGATTCTGCTTTTTTCGTGGCCATTGGCGATAAGGGGATTTTCGATTTGCATTCTATAAAAATAATTTGAGATATAATAACCGGTCTTATTTTAGAAGCTCTTTTTTTAAAGCCGCTTTTCGGTTTCGCGATCGAACAAATGAATCGATTCCGGTGGAAGAAAGAATGTAACGGTATCGCCGAGTGAAAATGTTGCAGCATTCTCTGTTCGGTGCGGAACGCTTGCGATAAGGGTTTCTGCGAATGCACCGGGGTATTCGATGTAATAGTGCGTAACGCTTCCGATCGGTTCAATCAAAATAAGTTTTCCGTCGATCTTCGGGTTTTCCGAATGTTCCAGCCGAACGGCTTCCGGTCGAATCCCGAGATAGACATTTCCCGCCGGCAATGGTTCGGAGAGTGGAATCCTGAGTTCGTTCTCAGAAACGAAAAACGAAGTGTTCTTCTCCGTCACGATTCCACCTGGAACGATATTCATGGCAGGGGAACCAAGAAATCGTGCGACAAAGACGCTTGCTGGTTTATCGTAAATTTCTGAGGGCGTTCCAAATTGTTCGAGTTCGCCTTTGTTCATCACGGCAATGCGGTCGCCCATGGTCATCGCTTCGACCTGATCGTGTGTGACATAGAGCATGGTCGCATTCAGGCGGCGTTGGAGCCGTTTTAGTTCCGCGCGCATTTCGGTACGAAGTGCGGCATCGAGATTGGAGAGCGGTTCGTCGAACAAAAACACTTTTGGTTTTCTGACGATTGCGCGCCCAACAGCTACACGCTGGCGTTCACCGCCAGAAAGTTCCTTCGGTTTTTTCTTGAGATACCGATCGATACTCAGGAGTTTTGCTGCTGCTTCCACCTGCTCCTTGATCTCCGCCTTCGGAACCTTCCGCATCTTGAGCGGGAACGCCATGTTCTCGAAGACCGTCATGTGCGGGTAGAGCGCATAGTTCTGAAAGACCATCGCCACGTCTCGATCTTTCGGTTCCCGATCGTTCATCCGCTCGCCATCGATCAGGAGATCGCCCCCGGTAATTTCTTCGAGTCCCGCAACCATACGTAGTGTCGTCGTCTTCCCGCAACCGGAGGGACCGACCAGCACGACAAACTCGCCGTCCTTCGCGGCAAAGGAAACACCTTTGACGGCATAGGAACCGTTCTCGTATTCTTTTTTGAGCGTTCGAAGTTCGACGTTGGCCATCAAGAAAGTGCTGAGAGCAGAATGCAACGAGCTTATCTACTCGAATTTGTTTGAGAACTAATCCGTTCAAAGTGCATCTCGTATCCCACGCCGGCCAGAAACCGGCGGAGCGAATTCGGAGATAAATTTCGTTCCTTGCGTAGAACCTCCTGCAGCATTTGCTCCTTGATCCGTCCTCGCTGCGCGATCTGATACCATGTCAAGCCTTCGGAGTGACGAAGTTCGTCCACGAGAGCGTGCAGGGTATCGCGATAGTCCATTGGTTATCGGGCCGGAACAGCCGTCGCAAGCTTGCGTTTAATTTCCACGATCTTAAAGGCTTCGATCACGTCCCCAGCCTTGATGTCGTTGAAATTTTCCAGGCTGATACCGCATTCGTAGCCCGAATCGACTTCGCGCACATCGTCCTTGAAGCGGCGCAGCGATGCAATACCGCCCGAGAATACTTCAATGCCATCGCGGAGCAATCGCACTTTATTATTGCGCATAATTTTTCCATCGAGAACGTAACATCCCGCAACGGTGCCGGCTTTTGGAACTTTGAAGATATCGCGCACTTCGATCGTGGCGGTCACTTCTTCTTTCTCTTCCGGTGCCAGCAAGCCTTCGAGCGCATCGCGCACGTCATTGATACAATCGTAAATGACATTGTACAGACGCACCTCGACATGCTCGGATGCAGCGAGTTTACGCGCAGCAAGATTCGGATGCACATGGAACCCGAGAATGATCGCGGCGGACGCGGCGGCAAGCTGCACGTCGTTTTCGCTAATCGCTCCCACGGCGCGGTGAACCATTTCCACTTTCACTTCGGGCGTCGAAAGACGGAGCAGGGAATCGGCGAGTGCCTCGACTGATCCATCGACATCGCCCTTCAAAATAAGGCGAAGATGCTGGACGCCACCTTGTTTGATCTGCGCGCTGATCTCGTCGAGCGTGATAAAGCGAACTTGCTTGAAATCCTGCTCGCGTTTAAGCTGCTGGCGGCGGCCCGAAATTTCTTTTGCTTCCGAGTCGGAGTCAAGCACGATAAATTGATCGCCGGCGGCCGGAATGCCATCGAAGCCCAGAATCTGCACCGGTGCGGAAGGACCCGCTATTTCCACTTTATTGCCGCGTTCATCGAACATCGCGCGTACGCGACCCGAATAAACCCCCGCAAGAAAGGGATCGCCAAGTTTGAGTGTTCCTTTTTGGACCAGCACCGTCGCTTGAATACCTCGGCCGCGATCGACTTCGGCTTCGATGATAACGCCGCGCGCGCCACGATCGGGATTCGCTTTAAGATCGAGAATTTCCGCTTCGAGCGCAATGCGATCGAGAAGTTCGTCTACATGCAATCCTGTCTTTGCGGAGACTTCGACGGAACCATATTTCCCACCCCACGCCTCGACCAGGATATTACGATCGGCAAGTTGTTGGCGAATGCGCTCCGGATTTGCTTCCGGGCGATCGACCTTGTTGATCGCAAAAATAATAGGCACACTCGCGGCCTGCGCGTGAGCGATGGCTTCCCACGTTTGCGGCATGACGCTATCGTCAGCCGCGATAACAATGACGACAATATCGGTGACCTGCGCACCGCGGGCACGCATCGCCGTGAAGGCTTCGTGGCCCGGTGTATCGAGAAACGTGATTGGACGCCGTCCGGGAGCTTGAACCTCATACGCGCCGATATGCTGCGTAATGCCACCCGATTCGCCCGCAACGACATTTGCCTTTCGAATGTAATCGAGCAGCGAAGTTTTGCCGTGATCGACGTGTCCCATAATGGTTACCACCGGCGCACGGGATTTCAATGTTTCCGGTTCGTCCGGAATATCCTGTAACGCGTCGGTCGTAAATTCTTCCTGGAATTCGACGGCATATCCAAATTCATCCGCGACGAGCGTGATCGTATCCTTCTCGAGGCGTTGATTGATCGAAACCATCAGCCCCAATGCAATGCACTTGGAGATAATTTCGCCGACCGAGACATTCATCAAGTTCGCAAGCTCATTGGCCGTAAGGAACTCGGTCGCACGAATGATCGAACGCTCGCGCTCGGTCGTTTCGGCTGTACGACGCTCGGTTTCTTCGGCGCGTTCGACGCGGCGGCTTCGACGAGCTTTCGCGCGCCGTGAAGCGGAACCCGCTTCCTCGATTCCAGCCAATGTGCGGCGAACGGCATCTTTCACATCCCGTGCATCGACATTCTTTTCTTTGCCACGGCGTGGTTTGATTTCCAGCTCGTCCTTTGGTTTTGCAACGCGATCGTGCTTCGAAACAAGACCCTGAATTCTTGTTTTCAGCTTGCCATCGCCCGTTCCTGGTCCGGTTTTCGGAGTCGAGAGCGGCGCAAGATCGATTTTGCCTTTGATCTTGAGACCCGGAAGCGCAACCCGAAGATCGACTCCTTCGCCGGTTGCAATAACCGTTGTCTTACGTTTATGCTTGCGCCGAAGTCCGGGACGCTGCTCGCCTTCGGGCGCAGCGAGGGTAGTTGGCTCGATGACCGGGTTTGGAACTTCGGGCGCGACGGGAGGCAACTCCGAAATTTCTGCTTGCGATTCTGGCGCTTCTGGTGATGGCGGTTGTTCCGATCCAACAGAAACGGCAGGCGATTCAGAAACAGGTTCAATTTCGATAGGCGCGACAGCCGCGCTGACCAGATCGGGTTCTGTTTGTCCCACCACCGGCTCGGGCACCGGAACTGGAATTGCCGGTGGGGGAGCCGCGACAACTTCAACGGGCTTTTCTACTTTCGGCGGTGCGGGAACTTCTTTCGGAGCGGGGCGATGATCCTGCTCATAATCCTCTTGTGTTTTCGCCCGTTTTTCCTTGAAGGCAGCAACTTTTTTCTGACGTTTTTCCGTCACGTCTTTTTCTTTGCCGAACTGCTTCATTACGGCATCGAGCGCTTCCGGCTCGATCTTGGACATGATCGACTTGATGCCCGTGAATCCCTTTTTTTGAAGGAATTCGATCAGCGTTTCGTGCGAAACGTTGATTTGGGTCGCAAGTGTACGGACCGTCACCCTTTTCGAGGCGGCCTCGGATGCTGAAATTGTCGCTGTATCCTGATCTGTCATTGCTCTCCTATACAACGGCGAGTGGAAATACTTCGCGCGTTGCGATGAATGGCCGAGACACATTAGCCATTCACCGGAAGCGGCGGATGCCGCGCAGCAATGAGCTAACGCATCGAGACCGATGCGGATAAGCCACGCGGTGCAGTAAAGAATGCCTGCATCCCACATGGCCCGGTATTCCGGCGATTACAGAGCCGGATCATTAGAGTACCGTCTTATCCATTGTTTACACTTTCTTCAACGGGCGCCTCTGATGGCGCGCCCGGGTTGTCAACTTGTGATGTGCCGTCCTGACCGTCGAGAACGTCATCGACGGTTTGTCCTGGTTTGAGTGTCATGAGCGATACGCCCGCCTTCTCGGCTGTGCTTTCGAGGAGTTCATCGCCCTGCGCGAATTCGCGCTCGATCGAGCGGCGAATGATCTCCAATTTTTCTGGAGTCATTCCGATGACGCGCAAGAGCACATCGGCGGGGGTAGCGAGGAATTCCTTTGCCGTATCGATACGGCCGCGAATGAGTTCGCCATAAAGCTCCGCTCCGATGACATCGCGGAAGTCCATCAGCTCGATATCCTCTTCATCGCGGGCTTCTTTGACGAGATTGATTTGATAGCCGGTCAAACGCGAAGCCAACCGCACATTCTGACCCTGCTTGCCGATAGCAAGCGAGACCTGATCGTCGCTTACGAGCACCGTCGCCGTTCGGGTTTCGTCGTTGAGTTCAACGTCGATAAGCTTTGCCGGTGAAAGTGCGCGTCCCAAATACTGTACCGGATCGGGCGACCACGGAATGATGTCGATATTTTCGTTGGCAAGTTCGCGTACAATCGAGTGAATGCGAACGCCTTTCATTCCCACGCAAGCGCCAACGGGATCGACGCGATCGTCGGTCGTTTCAACGGCAACTTTCGCCCGTTCACCCGGCTCGCGTGCCACGCCTTTGATCAGAATGATTCCATCATAGATCTCCGGAATTTCGATTTCCATCAAGCGCTCGAGGAAGCGGGGATCCGAACGCGAAAGAACGACGACAGGCGTGGCTGTTGGCCCGCCGCGGCGTACTTCCTTCACGATCGCGCGGAGCGTATCGCCTTTGCGCCAGCGCTCGCGCTGGATTTGCTCGGCTTTGGGAAGTAATAGTTCGCGCCGATTGTGAATCACAAAGAGATCGCCCTGCCGAATCTGATAAACCTCACCGACGATAATCTCGCCGATCAATTGCGAATATTCGTTAAAGAGATTGTCCTTTTCAATATCGCGAATGCGCTGGTTCAGGTTCTGCTTCGCGGTAACGACCAAGCGCCGTCCGAAATCGCGGCCCATATTGACGATCTCGACATACTCATCGCCCGGTTCCAATTCTTCACCCGATTTGCGCAGCGCCTCTTCCGGAGAAATTTGAATGGCCGAGTTTTCGACCTTCTCGACGACTGTTTTTTCGAGATAAATTTCGATGTCGCCCTTGTCCATATTCATGACAAGATCGAACTTCGCGTCCATGCCGTATTTTTTACGGATCATCATGGCAAAGGTCTCCTCGATCACGGACATAAGGATGTCGCGATCGATACCTTTCTCGCGGACCATATCCGCGAACGATTCTACGATAATTGGATTCAAAACGGTCTAAAAATGGTAAAAAGTCCTCTTACTAACTAAAAAGCCCGTCTTCCGATCGGTTTCAGAAGAGGGCCAAAACGATTAGCGTGATGGAAACACAGCCAGAGGAAAGAAAATTCGTTCTATGCTTGAGAAAGGGAGCTTTACACATAAAAAACATACATCGCCGTCGGAAACGCTTCCAAAATGCCCCCGACAGATCCATACAACGCTTTTGCCGGTTCATTATCGCCTTCGGTCAGCACCCAAAGCTCTTTATATCCTCGTTCCTTTGCAAACGACTTCACGAATTCCAGCATCGCGCGGCCTACGCCTTTTCGCTGATGCGCATCGAGGACATCCACCTCGTAGAGTTCCAAATCCGTTTGTGCAAAGCGGGGAATGACGTAGCCGTATATTCGTCCCATGAGGGAACCCGAATCGTCCAGCGCGACAAGAAGAAAGAACGAGGCGTCACGCAAGAGTTCCGATGCTCGCTCGAACGAAACCTCGGTATCGTTCAACAACTTTGCAGCCTCGATGAGAAGCGCTTCCTGACCTGGTTTAACGAGAGTGATATTCACATCTCATTCAACACACGTCACGCAGATTGAATTGCGGCCGCGTGACGTGGCTGGTGCATCCGAAGCTGGCCTTGTTTACAGATTGCCTCTTAGTTCCTGTTCGCGTTCAATCGATTCGAAGAGCGCCTTGAAATTACCTTTGCCGAAAGAGCGCGCACCGCGACGTTGAATGATCTCGAAAAAGAGGGTAGGGCGATCTTGCACTGGCTTCGAAAAAATTTGGAGCATATAGCCGTCGTCATCGCGATCGACGAGAATGCCGAGCCGTTCTAATTCTTCGATCGGCTCGTTGATTTTCCCAACGCGGTCCTGAAGGTCCCTATAATAAGAATTGGGAACCCGAAGGAATTCGACGCCCTGGTCCGATAATTTCGTTACCGCTTCGATAATATTTCCCGTGGCGAGCGCAATATGCTGAACGCCGGGGCCGTTATACCACTCGATATACTCCTCGATCTGCGATTTTTTGCGTCCCGTCGCAGGCTCGTTGATGGGGAATTTGATTTTTTCCGTTCCGGACGCCATCACTTTGGACATCAGCGCCGAATATTCGGTCGAAATATCGTTATCGTCGAAGGAAATGAAGACATGGAACCCCATGACTTCTTCATACCATTTCACCCATTCGTTCATTTGGTTCCACCCCACATTGCCAACGATGTGATCGACGGCTGCGAGACCGGTCGGACGCGAAACCGTATCTTCTTTCGTAACTGATTTGAACCCGGGAGCGAAAGCCCGATAGTCCTTTCGATTGATGAAGCTGTGAATGGTATCGCCGTAGGTATGGATCGCTGCGAGATGGAACGTGCCGTTCTCGTCGGTAATCTCGCGTGGTTCCACAAGGCCTTTCGCGCCGCGCTTGGTTGTTTCGCGGTAGGCGCGCTCGACATCCTCGACTTCCAGCGCAATATCGATCACGCCATCGCCATGTTTTTGCAAATCCTTTTGATAGGAATGTTCGGCCAGGAGCGGCGTGGAGAGCACAAATCGAATTTTCCCTTGTTCGAGCACATAGCTTGCGTGATCGCGGACGCCAGTTTCGAGTCCCGCATATCCGGTGACCTTGAATCCAAAGGCTGAACGGTAGTAATAAGCCGATTGCTTCGCGTTACCGACAATGAAGCCGATGTGATCGATCGCGCGGATGGGAAAAAAATCTTTCTCGATCGTTTTGGAAGATTTTGCGGGTGCGGTTAGAATGTCCTGAGCCATAAGTTCTGCTTTTCTTGTTGTGATGGGTAAACACTCTACTCGTTGATTCCATTTCAGAAAGCTTACGTGAATGTCATTTCCGCGAGAGCGGGAATCCATGATCCGCTGCATTCCCGCTTTCGTGGGAAGGATGTAATACTTTTCTCGCTCATTATTTTCAATTTATTTCTCTCGTGTTCGTCACACGCTCAGAATATTAAACTGCCGCAAACCCCGGCATTGGCACCCGACCATAGCGCCGAAGCGGAGTTGCAGCATGATCTCATGGGAATTGTTAACGATCCTCGATTTTCGAATGCGACATGGGGCATGGCGGTTCGTTCTGTGGAGACGGGCGAGAATCTCTTCGAATTGAATGATGGCAAGAGCCTCTTGCCGGCATCGAACTTCAAGCTCTTCACAGCGGCTGAAGCGCTTTCGCTTCTGGGAACCGGTTATCGTTTCACGACAGACTTGCTTACGACTGCAAGGGTATCCGATGGAACGCTTCGCGGCGATATCGTTATCCGTGGCGTGGGAGATCCTACACT
>DASYAJ010000564.1:0-3228 GCA_036501405.1 Kapaibacterium sp. (SeqCode) | reverse complement strand
CCGAGCGGCAGTTCGACGACCACACCCTTATCGATAATGCGGACAATCTTGCCTTCCGTATCCTGACCTTCGCCATAGACCGTTTCCAGATTGTCCCACGGATTATCGAGCACCTGCTTGTGACCCAGCGAAATCCGGCGGCCTTCGAGATCGATGCCCAAAATCATCACATCGATTTCTTCGCCTTTCTTCAGCACTTCCCCCGGATGCTGGACTTTCTTCGTCCACGAAAGATCGCTGATATGCACCAAGCCATCGACGCCCGGCTCCAGCTCGATAAACGCGCCGAAGGTCGTCAGATTGCGGACGATACCGCGATGTTTCGATCCCATCGGATACTTTTCGAGGAAGAGCGTCCAGGGATCGGGTTCCAACTGCTTGAGGCCCAGCGAAATCTTCTTCGAGTCCTGATCGATATTCAGGATAATCGCTTCGGCGTCCTGACCGATCGTCAGAAGCTGCGATGGATGCTTGATATGCTGCGTCCACGACATTTCGCTGACGTGAATCAGTCCTTCGATTCCCTTTTCGAGCTCGATAAACGCGCCGTAGTCTGTAATCGAAACCACTTTGCCCTTCACGCGCTGACCGACCTGATAACGTTGCTCGATTTCCGCCCACGGATGCGGCATCAACTGCTTCATGCCGAGCGAAATGCGCTTCTTGCCCTCGTCGTGATCGAGCACGACAACGGTTACGACCTGATCGAGCTTCACTACTTCGTTCGGATGCGTCACACGGCCCCACGAAAGATCGGTGATGTGAACCAATCCATCGACGCCGCCAAGATCGACAAACGCGCCGAATTCCGCAATCGCTTTGACCGTCCCTTCGAGCACCTGGCCGCGTTCCAGCTTTTCGACAATCTCTTTCCGCTGATCCAGAATATGCTCTTCGAGCAGCACCTTGTGGCTGACCACGATATTCTCCTGCGGATAATTGATCTTCACAACGCGCACTTCCATCGTCTTGCCGAGGAACGCATCGAAATCGCGGATCGGCTTCACGTCGATTTGGCTGCCGGGAAGGAATGCTTCGATTCCCAATACTTCCACAACCATTCCGCCTTTGATGCGGCGCATGCACTTGGCTTCGAGAATCTCGCCCGATTTCTGCGCTTCGATAATTCGCTGCCAGACGCGCGTAAATTCCGCACGTTTGCGGCTCAGAACCAATCTGCCTTCGCGGTCCTCGATCGATTCGAGATACACTTCTACTTCATCGCCCACTTTCATATCGGGCGTAAGCTGAAATTCGTTTTTCGCAATTACGCCTTCCGACTTGAAGCCAATATCGACGGCCACTTCATCGCCTAAAATCGAAACGATCCGGCCTTTGACGATCTGACCATCGGCAAGCGTCGATAGTGACGTGCCATAAAGACGTTCCAACTCGGCATGTTCTTCTTTAGAATATCCGCCCCCTAATTTGGTCTTCGGATCCAAGATCGTGAACTTTGCGCGACCCGATGAAGCCACTTTCGAGTGGCCATTGCGCTTCGGATGGGTCCGTTCGCCTTTGGGCTGAGCGGAATCGGCTACTGCCGCTCCGGGTGTCGCATTCGGAGTGACAGTCGTCGCATGGGGCGGCGTGGCGCCGGTAAGCGTGCCATTCGGAATGGCGGGCTGGCCGCTGTTGTGCGAAATGAGTTCCGCCTCGTGCGTGAGCGGGACAGCATCTTCAAGAGTAGGAGCAGCGACATCGCTCATGCTTGCATGTTCATTCATGCTCGCAGGTTCGTTCATGCTCAGCGTGCTGGTTTCGGCGTCCGCCGCCGAGGGCGATGATTCGAGAGTTATGGTGGATTCTGACATGGAATAATAATTCGGGCTTCGGTTAATATTGATAATACGGCCTCCACGCTACCCGATACGCATTTCAGCCGACGAATGAATTCCCCTTTTTTTAAGGGACGGTGAGAACCGAACTCGGAACGAAGTAGTGCCCTCGAAATTCGCTGGGCATTCCATGGTAAGACCCGATTCATTCCAATATTTATAGATTAATATGCCGCTTTCCTCTTGCAAGCTAAAATTCCGTGCGGGGGGAATTGGTTATTCATGAACTATGTCGAAAGCAATCAAATTTCGCAGGTGGAAAATTCATAATTCATAGTTCCCACGGCCTAAACAACACCTGAAGAATTTATATTTTATCGTTATCAATGAACAATACCTAGCTCTTGGCAAACGGTGCCTATCGCCACACATACTAATATACGAAATCGAAGAAGCAATGTCAAGGAGTTTCGAACTTTTTTTCGAAAAAAAATGGGAGCAGTCCTGGAGGACGTGTGCGTGGAAGGCCAATAACTCATTCGTTTTGAAGTAAGGAACAGGGATCGACATTTAGTCCTTTTGCTATAGCAAATAAACCACTTACTGAAATATCGAACTGAGCGGCTTCTGTTCGGGCGATATAGTTTCGCTGACAGTCTGCTCGCTCTGCTAAAACTGAATACCATATATGTATCCAACCGGAGCAGAGCTTGCCTCAATTACGGAGACAAAAGCTGGAAGCTGGTTCATGCGTGCAGCGATTCGAAATCTCCTGTCAAGCTCGCTCCAAATTGTTCGGAATGTAACTAATTTTATTTTCGTTAACGACCAATTCCTTACTACCTTATGAAATCCAACAAAAACAACACATTCTTCCTGACTTTCTGCATTCTTGGACTTCTTTTTGAAACCGGCTGTAAAGATGCTGTTTCGATTTTCAAACGAGGATCCAATGCGTCCCTTATGGATATGATAGGGCCAACTGACATTTTATCCCGATATGACACTTCGAATATCGTGGGAATTATTCAGCTGCAAAAGTCCCAGTATTCCATCACCACCCAAGTCACGCCCGTAAGCGAACGAACGAATTATGACGGAACCCAAAGTGGCGGTTTCTCGAACTTTATCGACAGCAATGGGAACCCATTAGATATCGTAGGGTGCGTTTTTAACGCTCAATTATTGCATCTTGCAGCCGGCCTCTATAATTTCAATGGAACAAATCTTCCGATTTACACGGACGGCGTCACACCGAATTACGTTTTTGCAAAAGGTTACGACAGCAGTTTTGGAACTACCGTAGATTCTCTTACTTTTGGCGCTCCAGCTGTCATCACGAACATCGTACGCGGTCAAAATATTTCGCGCGATTCCACAATTACGGTGACATGGACTGGGATCAGCAGCGATTTCGTCGGTTTAAATATTGAATGCTGGGATTCGTCTG
>DASYAJ010000563.1:0-3917 GCA_036501405.1 Kapaibacterium sp. (SeqCode) | reverse complement strand
TTCGATATCTGAGTTCCGACGATAAATTGGATCTTGCTGAACTGCTGATCGAAATGGTGCGACGGCCGGAGCCTGTTCGATCGATTGAGTATTTGTTCGGTGCATGGGAATCCGAGGAAACGGCGGAAGATCTCATTGCCGACATTGAGGGTTCACGCACTTCCAGTCCTGAAAGAGAAGCATTGTAAGGATGTACCTCCTCGATACGAACGTTTGCATCTATTACATTCGTGGGCGATATCATCTCGCCGAAAAGTTACAGGCCGTTGGACTTTTATCGTGCAGTATTTCCGAAATAACCATTGCGGAACTTAAATATGGAGCTGAAAAGGCTCCATTACATCGGGAGCGAAAAAAAGCTATCGTAGAAGCTTTTATAACGAATTTGAATGTTCACCCGATTGCATCGTCCCTCGATGTGTTTGCAAAAGAAAAAGCTCGTCTTTCCAAAGCAGGACTAATCGTACCGGATTTCGATCTCCTCATCGGGGCAACGGCGATTGCCAACGATCTCACGTTGGTCACCAATAATGTGAAGCATTTTTCCCGGCTCGATGGAATCAAAATCGAGAATTGGATTCATCCTTAAATCGGTGCCAGGAATCGGAGACAAGGGTTTGGGCTACTGGAAAATATTGGGCACTTTTATCGAGACTATTGGTTAAATAAGGGTTAATTTATCTAAACCCAGTTCACCAAAAGGTCTTTCCGTTATGGCTCGTCGTCTGGCATTCGTTTTTGCTTTTCTAATCTTTAGTATTACTGCCGCGATTACTGCGCAGGCACAATGGCTAACTCCGGCCGATGCTTGTGCATCCGCGCGAACCCTTCACATAAAAAAGGCCGCCGAAACGGGCGAACATGAGGAACACGGTATTGGCGATGCCTTCAAGTTCTGGCAGCAGCAGCGAACGTTCGGCCTCGGCTACATTCCTAAGAATGCGTTCCAAGCAGCCCTTCAGCAGCGGGGTGCGATGCGTGCTGCTTCCCAAAAGGGCATGACCATTCAAGCCGCGCAGCCGCAATGGACGCTCATCGGCCCCTCGAACATCGGTGGCCGAATCAATGCGATTGCGATTAATCCGAAGAACCCGAATACGGTCTACGCCGGCGCGGCCAACGGCGGCGTTTGGAAGACGATGGATGCTGGCGCGACATGGACGCCATTGACCGATCAATTGCAGTCGGTCTCGATGGGCTCGTTGGGCATCGATCCGATCGATACGAATATCGTGTTTGCCGGGACTGGCGAACTTCCCACCACAACCGATTCCTACGGTGGCTACGGAATGCTCCGCTCGTCGGATGGCGGTCACACCTGGAGCGATGTCGGGCCGAACAATGTACAGGCTTATTCACGCGTCATCGTCAATCCGATTCATTCCAATATTGTTTATGCCGCGGCGGGACGTACGGGCGGCGGTGTGCTTCGCTCGACCGATCATGGCCTGACCTGGAACTGGCTTGCAGGTGGTCTTCCGCAGAATGTATCGGTCAGCGATCTGGCGCTTTCTATGAACGGCGATAATGCGGTGCTCTATGCGGGTGTTGTCGGCAACGGTGTCTATCTTTCAACCGATGGCGGAGATAATTGGACGAAACTCGATCCCTTCTCTTTGCTCACCAACCCTTCGCCAGCAATGACACGCATTGCGCTCGATGTCGATCCGACAAATTGGCAGAATGTCGTTGTGCTCGATGTCGGAAATCAAATTGGCAACGATGATTTCGGTGGACTCGTGGCTTCGAACGATGGCGGGCAGACCTGGACGGATATCGGCGGACAATTCGAATCGCAAGGAAGTCCTTTCGAGGAAAGGCCGGTTGGTGCCGCACCGCCGCAGGGCTGGTATGACGTGTACATCAAAGTTGATCCTTCATCTGGATTCACTCGGTTTATCATGGGCGGCGTGGGAATTGCGACAACGAACGATGCTGGCGCGAGTTGGAATGTCGATTACTCCAGCATCCATGTGGACCATCACGCGGCGGAGTTTGCGCCATCGAATCCGAACATCGTCTATGTCGGCTCGGACGGCGGTTTATTTTATTCTCCAAACGGCGGCGGGAATTTCAGCGGAGGAACGTTCCCACTGCCGATTACACAATTTTATGGCATTGCCGTCGATCAGACACAGCCGGATGTGACCTATGGCGGAACGCAGGATAATGGCAGCATGGGCGGCTCGACCGACCAGGATTGGAGCCTGATCGGCGGCGGAGACGGAACCTATACACTTGTAGATCCGAAAGACTCTTCTGTGATTCTTTTCGAAAATCCGCAATCGTTTCCGCAGGGAATTAGGAACGGAAATCAGTTCAATGTTTCAGGCGGCTTGAGCACTTCGCTCGATTCGACGGTCTGGCTCGATCCTTTCGCTGCCGATCAGAAGAATGATATTCTCTACTGGGGTTCACAGCGTCTGGCGTATTCGACGACTCAAGGCAAAAGCTGGAAGAACTGCACGAAAGTTTTCGGGTCGGCTTCCGCGAACACGACGATTTCGTCAATCGAACCATTCGGCAATGGGCATACCGTGCTAGTCGGGACTGGCGGTGGGAATGTTTACATTACCCATAATAATGGCCAATCGTTTATCGACCTTTCTGTCGGACTTCCAGGTCGCTGGATTTCCTGGCTGACGTTCAGCCCTGCCGATACGAATACGTTCTACGCGACCTGTATGGGCTTCGGCGCGGGCCATGTTTTTAAGACGATCGATGGCGGAAAGAATTGGCGCAATGTCAGCGTCTCATTGCCGGACATTCCCGCCGATGCACTGGTTATGGACCCGAATAATCCGAACGTCCTCTATCTCGGCACCGATGTCGGCGTGTTTATCTCTCCCGACAGCGGCGCAGAATGGCTCCCATATGGCGAGGGCCTTCCGAATACTGCAGCGGAGTTTTTGGAGATTCACGATAGCGATCGTACGCTGCGCGTCGGCACGCATGGCCGTTCGATCTGGCAAGTGCCGCTTGAAGATGATGTTACCGGCATTGTGCAACCAGTGCAGCGCACCGTCTGGACAATCGGCGATTCGGGAACCGTTCAGTGGCATGGTTTCTCAAATCCGGTGTCGCTCGATCTGAGCTTCGATGGGGGCGCGACCTGGCAGAACCTCGCGAAAAATGTGAGCGGCACGGTCTATCCCATTTCGAACGTCGTGTATCCGACCACGCAGAATGCGCAGGTGCGTGTGAGCGATGGAACAAATACCCTGGTCTCGGCGCTCTTCACGATCGAGCAGCAAAAGGCTGGAACCGAAATCGCGACCGTTGCGGAATTGCCCTACTATCTCTACGATATCGCCTACGATAAAGACGATAATGTGCTCTGGGCGACAAACTTCAGCCCAACGGAATTCCATATCTATAAAATCGATCCCGATCTCGGAACCTTGCTCGATTCAGTGCTTGTGCAATCGAGCCCGGTCGCGAACCGAAACGGATTTACGGGCATCAAATACGATCCGACAACGAAGCACTTGTTCTTGCAGGAAGTAATGGGTACGACCGATGAGAACTGGTCCTCGAATATCTATGAAATTGGGACCGATGGTTCAATCATTAACCAATCGGCTTCACCCTCCGCTTATGGGACTGGCGTGTATGTTAGTGGTCCGCTGCTTCTTGCGGCAGATAGAATGGTCCCACGGATCAACGAAGCGGAATTTCACAGTTGGGAATCGCAAGGGCTTGCGGCATTCAGTTTGAACCCGCTCGATTTTTCGAGTACCCGTGTCTCGACCACGTATGGGCCACGCGGCTTGACATTCGACCCCAAGCTGGGCCAGTACCTGCTTGCTTTTACCGATTTTCAGGGAACGAACTTGGTTAGGAGCTATTTGCTGTTTCTCGATTCGTCCTCCGGTCAGGAAGTCAATGCGTTCAGCATTCAGGAAGGTTCCCAGGTC
>DASYAJ010000562.1:0-8244 GCA_036501405.1 Kapaibacterium sp. (SeqCode) | reverse complement strand
AGATGCGCCGCCGGTTCAATGAGGGTTGGATCGGATTTCATCTCGTCGATCAATTTATAAAACATCTCACGATTGAGGTCATCCACCCGGTCTTCCTTTTCAAACACCACGCGGGCCAATCCACTGTCGTTATGGATAAACGCATTGATGACGTCGGTGAGCATCACGCGCGCGGTCGCGATCATTTCGAAGGCCCCGACACGTTCGATCAGAGCGTTGGAATCCTTGAGCGGTTCCACGCGCTCCGCGATGTTTACGGCGATGTCGCCGATGCGCTCCAAATCGCTGTTCATTCGCATGGCAGCCAGCAGCAGCCGCAGATCGACCGCTACTGGCTGGGCCGTCGCAAAAATGCGCTGGCACTGGCCATCGATTGTGAGATCGAGTTCATTGACCCGCTCTTCGCGCGTGATGACGTATCGTGCCAGTTCGAGGTTCGGCTCACGTAGCGCGCGAATCGCGGTCTCGACCTGTTCGTCGACCAGCGATCCCATGCGAATAAGCTGAGAGCGGAGGGTGTCGAGTTCATCTTCAAAGTGCCGGTGCATGAAGGATCTTCAATGATGGATTATCCAAATCGTCCCGTGATATAGTCTTCGGTCTGCTTCTTTACGGGGTTCGTAAAGATATCGCGCGTAGTGCCGGTCTCGATGAGTTCACCCATATAAAAAAAAGCGGTCGTGTCGCTGACTCGGGCGGCCTGCTGCATGTTATGCGTCACGATAATAATTGTGTAGTTTCGTTTTAAATCGAAGATCAGCTCTTCGATTTTCGCCGTCGAAATGGGATCGAGCGCGCTGGCAGGCTCATCCATGAGCAACACTTCCGGCTCGACGGCCAGCGCCCGCGCAATACACATGCGCTGCTGCTGACCGCCGGAAAGTCCCATCGCGCTATGATGCAGCCGGTCTTTCACTTCATCCCAGAGCGCGGCCTGTTGGAGGCTCTTTTCCACGATCTCATTCAAACGCCCTTTCGGTCGTGTGCCATGGACCTTCGGACCATAGGCGACATTTTCCCAGATCGATTTTGGAAAGGGATTTGATTTTTGAAAAACCATCCCGATCCGCTTGCGCAGTTCCACCACGTCGAGACTTTTCCCGTAAATATCGACGCCGTCCACTTCGACATTTCCCATGATCCGAACGTGTGGGATCAAGTCGTTCATGCGATTCAGCGTTCGAAGATAGGTAGATTTTCCGCAGCCCGATGGACCGATCAGAGAGATCACCTCGCATTCCGAGATATCGAGCGAAATATTTTTTAGTGCCTGCTTCGCGCCATAGAATAAATCAAGGTTGCGGGAAGCAACCTTCACGGACCGAGCGAGCTCGTTCGAACCAGACTTGTTTTCTCGCATGTCTAAGGCACGCTCGAACATCGCTGGGTGATTCGGTCTATGTTCCGCGATAGAGGGTTCCATGATAGTGCGCTCTTTAACGATAGAGTGGATGCAAGTGTTAATAAAGCCTCCGTTAAATCCATATTACGTAATTGTTATCGCTGGACGCTTGTATTAAGAAATTGTAAAACCATCCGCGAGGACGCACTTTAAGGCAATCATGGGGTGTTCCCCGGCAGGAAATCATTTTCTATTCATGTCTAAAATAATTCTCGTCGTTGACGATGAGCCGGATATTCGGGACTTAATAGCCTACAATCTCACCCGTGAGGGACTTTCTGTCGAAACAGCGGAAAACGGCGTTGCCACGCTGGCGAAACTCACCCCACCCGAGATGAAATCGATGCCTATTTCGCTTATTATTCTCGATATTATGATGCCGGAAATGGACGGCATTGAAACCTGTCGCGCCATTCGGGCTAATCCCGAAACGGCGCACCTGCCAATCCTTTTTTTGACTGCGCGCTCCGCCGAAATCGATCAGGTGGTCGGGCTGGAGCTGGGTGCCGACGATTATATACAAAAACCGGTATCGCCGCGGCTTTTGGTCGCGCGCGTCAAGTCTCTATTGCGCAGATTCGACCGTTCGGAGCAGACAGCCCAGGCCGCAGAGAATCATGACCAAATCGAGTCCGCGGGAATTCGCATCGATCACTCCTCGTATCGTGTATTTATTGACGACAAGGAAATATTCTTTCCTCGCAAGGAATTCGAACTTCTTTATTTTCTGGTTTCGCATCCAGGCCGTATGTATAAACGGCAAGCGATCTTAGATGGAGTCTGGGGGCGGGACATGTTCGTGGTGGAACGGACTGTCGATGTTCACATTTTTAAGGTACGCGAGAAACTCGGAAAATATGGCCCGCGTATCGAGACCGTCAAAGGCGTGGGATACCGTTACGTGCTTAATTAACATTTGGAAAGCATGAGCGTCATTTAGCTTGGAAGTTTCTTGCACGTAAACCAATGTATTCTCTTCGCTCAATCGCCTGGCGGGTTCCGGTCCTAATGGTAACGATTGCCATCACAGCCTTGAATGCTTTACTCTGGCTTCGCACCGGGCAGTTGGATACGACCGTTGCGATCTGTTCGGCCGTGTGCATTGTTCTCTCGTTGATCGGAAGCCATTGGTTTGCGCGCGTGCTCGTCCGACCCATCGCAGAGTTGCGGCCCACGGTCGGTCCCGAAGGCAAGATTCGGACGGAAGATCGCTCCCCGTTCCCGATCGAATTGCACGCGCTCCGGCAAGCGATTGAACATATTTCGGAAAGAATGGACCGCAATTGGGAGACGAGGCAAAAACTCGAACGTATTCGATCTGAATTTCTCGCGAATGTTTCTCATGAATTGCGGACTCCGATCTTTGCCGTCAAAGGTTTTGTCGAGACATTGCTCGATGGTGCGATTGACGATCCCAATGTCAATCGTGATTTTCTCGAACGAGCCCATGCCCAGGCGGAACGCTTGAGTAATCTTTTGAATGACCTGATCGATATTTCTCGAATTGAATCGGGCGAAATGAGGATGAGTTTTCGAATGTTCGATCTCCAGCCATTTTTGCGGGAATTTGTGCAGGAGGTCCAGCCTCTTGCACGCGCCAAAGCGATCGAACTGTATTTCACGGGGAATATTTTACCACACCACGAAGTGAATGCCTATGCCGATAAAGAGCGCCTCAAGCAGGTGCTATTCAATCTTGTCGATAATGCGATCAAGTATTCGGGGCGTGGAGCGGCCATTAAGATAGAACTTCTCAATGGCGAGCCGGAACCTCAGTTGGTCAGCGTTCGCGTTAGCGATACGGGAGTTGGGATCGCACCGGAACACTTACCGCGCCTATTCGAGCGGTTCTACCGTATCGATAAGGACCGCGTGCGATCAGCACCAGGCGGAACTGGGCTTGGCCTCGCAATTGTCAAGCATATCGTCGAGGCACACCGTGGACACATTTCCGTGCAAAGCGAACCGCATAAAGGGAGCACCTTCCAATTTACTCTGCAGAAAAGACCATTGTAAATACTGGTAAATACTGGCTTCCACGCGGCAGCAGCCCGCCGACGAAAAAGGAGGAAATCCCGTGGTGTTATCGCTAGCAGGAATGCAAATTTATGGCAGAGAATCGCTGGGCACGAAAATAGCGAAACTGTGAGTCGTAAGCATTCGTAAAGTGCACCAATGGTCACAGCCCCCACCGAGCGTTTTTCTTCCCGCGTCGAGGCCTACCAAAAGTACCGGCCGCACTATCCGCGCGAAGTCATCGACGCGCTCCGGGAAAAGACCGGCCTCAAACCGAGTCACATTATCGCGGACATCGGCTCGGGAACCGGAATTTCGGCCGAGCTTTTTCTCGCGAATGGGAATTTTGTCTATGCCGTCGAACCGAACACCCCCATGCGCGATGCCGGTGCCAAGCATCTAAAAACCTGGAAAAACCTTCGCTGGATCGATGGCACAGCCGAAGCAACGACGCTTCCCGACCACGTCTGCGATTACGTCGTCGCCGCACAAGCATTCCATTGGTTCGATGTAGAAAAAACTTACGCAGAATTCCAGCGTATTTTAAAACCGCGCAACGACAACCCACGAATCGCGCACGTGGGAGGCTGGCTCGTCATCCTCTGGAATGACCGCCAAACCGATACCACACCATTCTTAAAGGCGTATGAAGAGCTCCTCTTGAAGTACGGCACCGATTACGTCGAAATCAACCACCGGAATTTTCATACGAAGTCTGCCCCGGACGCCAAGATCCAAACTTCGAATTCGATGCGTGTCGAGCAATTTTTTCATGGTCGTCCGATCCTCGAAATGAAGTTCCCAAACGATATTCCGATGGACTATGACGGTCTGAAAGGACGACTCGTTTCCTCCTCCTATGTTCCGGACGAAGGAGAAGAACACTACGACGAAATGATCGGCGAGCTAAAAAAACTTTTCGATCGGTACAACTCCGGCGGCCAAATCGACATGCGATATACCACCCTACTTTATGCCGGACAACTCTGAGATAGCCCCTAACCCAGCGCTCGATATTCTTCGCGTCAAGCTCGACGAAAATCAGCTTTCGTTCGAGACCATTAAAAGCGCAATCTACGCGCACGCCCGTTTTCTCTATGAGCAGAACGCGCCATTTCAAAAGCTGTTGGTTTCCAAAGACCTTTTTGAAATTTTGAACCGCCGCATGGTGTTTAAGACCGCTGCGCATCGGGACCATCCCCATTTCATCACGCCATACGGCAATCTCGAAGTGGAACCGATGACCGACGCGCTCGATGAGCAAGCCTCCTTTATAATACAATAAATAGTGAATATCCTTGTATGCGTCAGCCACGTGCCGGACACCACGACACGCATTAATGTAGCCGCCGATGGAACTGCGATGGATCCTGCCGGCGTGAAATTTATCCTGAACCCGTATGACGAATTCGCCGTCGAGGAAGCACTGAAGCTGCGCGATAAGATGAAAGGCGAAGTCACCGCCATTTCCGTTGGCGCGGATTCCGCGAAAGAAGCGATTCGCCAGGCGCTCGCAATGGGCGCCGATAAGGGCGTGCTTATCAAAGCGGAGAAAAAAGATTCGTTCCAAGTCGCATCGATGCTCGCCGAGGCGATCAAGCCACTCGCCGCCGATCTGATTTTACTGGGCAAGCAATCGATCGATTTCGATGGGATGGAAATCGCGCCGATGCTTTCGGAACTGCTGAACCTGCCGTGCGCCACTGTTGCCGTCGGCCTCACCATCGATGGAACGAAAGCAACCGTGGAAAAGGAAGTCGAAGGCGGAAAAGAGACGATCGAGCTCACCATGCCCTGTATCGTCGCCGCACAAAAGGGACTGAACGACCCGCGCTATCCTTCCTTGCCGAACATCATGAAGGCCAAGCAGAAGCCAATTCAGGAGCTTGCGGGAAATCCGCCTGCGGCGCGAACCGAAATCATGCTGATGACAAAGCCCGATAAAAAGCGCGCGAATAAAATTCTGAAAGCCGACGGGAACCCTGCTGCGATTGCGCAGGAACTTGCGCGCCTCCTGCATGAAGAAGCAAAAGTGATTTAAGGCTTATGGAGCCGTGACCTTCAGGTCACTATGTAGCCGTGACCTTCAGGTCACGGAGTTTTATCCACAATAATCTTATTCCACCGTGACCGAAAGCTCACGGCCACAGACTCGATGAACATCCTCGTATACCTCGAAGAACGCAACGGACAAATTCGCAAGCCTTCGCTCGAAGCGATTACAGCAGCGAATGCTCTCGGTGGAACTGTTTCCGCTGCCATCGTTGCCGCCGATCCGAATGCGCTTACCGAGCAAGCAAAAAAGCTGAACGTCAGCCAGATTTTCACCGCGAGCGATGCGCGCCTTGCAAATTATTCCTCGCGCGCAACAGCTCGCGCGATTGCCGAGATTGGAAAGCAAGCGGGCGCAAACGTCGTCCTCATTGGCGCAACCGGACGCGGGAAAGATCTCGCGCCGCGCGTGGCCATTCGGCTCGAAGCCGGTTATGTACCGGATGTGATAGCATTCACTCCTCCTTCTTTTCAAGGAGGCGTCGGCGATGACTTTGTTGCCACGCATCCCGTCTATGCCGGCAAAGCGCAGATGAACGTGCGTGTAACCACCGGAACGAAAGTGTTTTCCACGCGCCCGAATCTCTGGAAAGCCGCGAGTGAAGTTCCCGCGCAAGAACCCTCCGTGCAATCCGGCAGTATCCATTTCGAGGATTCCGATTTTGCAGAAAAAACAATCGCGCTCACGCTCTCGCAGGGCAAGCTCGATGTCGCTGAAGCCGATATTATCGTTTCCGGAGGACGCGGAATGCGCGGACCCGAACATTGGACGATGATTGAAAATCTGGCCACCGCATTCGGCGCTGCGACCGGCGCTTCTCGCGCTGTCGTCGATGCCGGATGGCGTCCGCATTCCGAGCAAGTGGGGCAGACAGGCAAGACCGTCTCGCCGACACTCTACGTTGCAGTCGGCATTTCG
This sequence comes from Kapaibacterium sp. (SeqCode), assembly GCA_036501405.1. Classification (GTDB taxonomy): domain Bacteria; phylum Bacteroidota; class Ignavibacteria; order Palsa-1295; family Palsa-1295; genus PALSA-1295. Next base: position 1,855 of record DASYAJ010000562.1, on the reverse strand, counting down.
GGCGCGGTCCAGCATTTGGCAGGCATGTCGAGTTCCAAAACGATTGTCGCAATTAATAAAGATGAAAACGCGCCGATCTTTTCGCTGGTCGATTATGGCATTGTCGGTGATGCCTTCGAAATCCTTCCCCCCCTGACCGAAGCGGTCGCAAAACTTCGCCACTAAAGTGTATCACGTGGGCGACAAGACTGGTATGATGCGCCAAAGCTGTCCTGCCAGCGCCTAAACAAAACCCAATATCTCAGCTCAGCCAAATAAAAGTGGCGCGGAAGACCGCGCCACTTGTGTGAATAGGAATTTGAAGAATAGCATGTTTTGGACCCCAATCGATGGGGTCGCAAAGCTATTGCACCGCGAACTTCGCAACTGCCGTTCCCAGCCGCGCAAAATAGGTCCCGCTCCGAAGTTCCGCATCCGGCAGTTTGGCATTCGACATCCCGGAGCCGACGGGAACGCTTATCACCGATCGGCCTAAAAGATCGAGCACTTCGATCGAACGCGCTCCTGCCATCGGCTGCATCGTAAATGTAATCGCATTCTGCCCGGCTGTAACCGCAAACGGAATTGCAAAAGTGTTCGCCGTCTCGACTACACCGTCGCCACCCGTGTTGGTCGAGGTATCTGGCATTGCAAAATCAATTTTGAAGAGCACCGTCCCGGTCGCCGTAACATCGCTGCCGAGCATATATCCGCGATAGGGCGAAAGCATCGCCGCAGAGATCGGCGTGATCAAATCGACCGTGCTTGGGTGGCTCGAAGTCCAGGTCTTCCCATAATCCGTCGTAAAATTAACAATGAATGCATTCGAACGGACCGCAAAGCCGGAATCGCCACTGAACGCGGCCACGCTCGCAGGGCCATTTACCGGATCGTCCGAAACAACCGAAGTCCAATTTTTGCCGGAATCGGTGGAGCGATAAATGTTATCCGCGCCGGCGAGCCAGGAACTATCGTCGTTCCATTTTGCAAATGTCAAAGCGGAATCGGTTGGCAGCGATGTGACAGTGAAGGAAGTCCCCCCGTTTGTCGTATAAACGAGATGAGCTGTGGGAAATGCGCCTTGACCCGTTGCGATCGCCATGCCATTATTAGCATCGCGGAAATACAGCTTACTAAATCCCAGAGTATCCGCACTATAGACCTGTGCCCATGTCTTGCCCCCGTCGATTGTCTTTGTGAGAAAATACTTCGCATCGTTGATATCCGAAACCGAGGCGTAACCGACGCTCGGAGTCGGAAAGGAAATGTTCGTGTATTGGTCTGCCGTATCCGACGGATAGCTTGCTGTCCAGGAAGAACCGGCATTCGATGTGATAAGCACGATCGGCCGTGCAGCATGCCCGTAATTATCGGAATTAGTCAAACCAAGCACAATGCCATTGGTGCCCGTAGGCCACGAAACATCGCTTACAGCCTGGATCGCAAGGTAACTGGTTTTTTCCGAGACCATCACACCGCTGGAATCGTACATGAACTGAGTGATGGGGTGAGGAAGAGCAGGAAGCTGATTAAGGGTCAATCCTGAATCGGAGGTTGAAAAAAGGTCTAGGGTCGAGCCGAAGAAATAGCCCGTATCGACCGAAGGCCACTTCATGCCAATGAGCTGCTCGGAAAAATTACCGTGGCCATCGACAAGCTGCCAGGTGCTGTCATTCTGCGCCCGAACGTTTGCGGCAGTGAAGAAAAGAAGGAGAAGTGCAATGCGGATAAGATTTTTCGTCATTTTGATCGGATATTAATACTGCGAAAATACGAAAATTATAGCGGCTCCAAACAAAATCGCCGATTTTTAATGGGATGCCACAGTATCGGTGAGCTTGCGTTTGAATTCTTCGATCGCATCGATCGAGGTCGG